>JAWODE010000190.1:0-7474 GCA_046483455.1 Candidatus Hydrogenedentota bacterium
CAAGGCGATCATCGGCCCGAACGGGGCGGGAAAAACCACGTTGTTCAACGTGATCTCCGGTTTGCTGAAGTCGGAAACGGGGCGGGTGTACTTCAAGGGAAAACAGATTAGCGGACTGAAGCCCTACCAGGTGGCGCGGGCCGGCGTTGCGCGCACGTTCCAGAATCCGAGCCTCTTTCTGCAGATAAGCGTACTCGAGAACGTGATGGTCGGGCAGCACTGCCGCACGCGGCGGGAGTTTATCGGCTGCAGTCTGCGAACCCCGGCTCAGCGGAGGGAAGAGCGCGCCATTCGAGACACGGCCATGGCCTGGATCGATTATGTCGGCCTCAGCCATCGAGCTTCGGCACCGGCGGCGTCTCTTCCGTTTGGACAGCGCCGGATGGTCGAACTTGCGCGGGCGTTGGCCACGGAACCCGCCCTGCTGTTGTTGGACGAACCGGCCAGCGGCCTCAACATGAGCGAGACCGACGAACTTGGAAAACTGATAAGCAGGATCCGCGACGCGGGGATCACGGTCCTCCTCGTCGAGCATGACATGTCGCTCGTGATGGATATCTCAGACGAGCTCGTCGTGCTGGACAACGGTGTCACGATTGCGGAAGGTCCCCCGGCCGCCATTCAAAACGACCCCAACGTGATCGCGGTATATTTAGGCAGCGATTTTGAACATGTTGCTCCAAGTCAAAAATCTTAAGTGCGGCTACGGCAGCCTCGAGGTGGTCAGCGGCATCAGCCTGCACGTCTGCGCCGGCGAGATTGTCGGGCTTCTGGGGGCCAACGGGGCGGGGAAAACGACCCTGTTAAAGGCCCTGGTGGGCCTGATTCGTCCCTGGCATGGCGAAATCCTGGTCAACGGGCGCCAGGTCCAACGGTGGCCTGCCTGGCGCTCCGTGAGCAACGCCGTCGCGCTCGTTCCCGAAGGCCGGCAGATTTTCGCCGACATGACGGTACGGGAGAACCTCCTTATCGGCGGGTACCACAACCCCTATCGACGCATGGACATCGAGATCATCCTCGAACGCTTTCCCCGGCTGGCCGAGCGCATCCACCAGTTGGGGGGCACGCTCTCCGGCGGGGAACAGCAGATGCTAGCGCTGGGCCGCGCCCTGATGACCCGCCCGAAGATGCTCCTTCTCGACGAGCCGTCCATGGGGCTGGCCCCGATGATGGCCGAAGAGGTGTTTGCGGAAATTGGGAAGATGCAGGAACTCGGGGTCACGGTGTTTCTGGTCGAGCAAAACGCCGCGGCCACCCTCGCGATCGCCGACCGCGCCTATGTGATGGAAACGGGCGAGATTACCCTCGAGGGGCAGGCCTTGGAACTCATGCACAACTCGGGGGTCAAGCAGGCCTACCTGGGGAAAGGATACAAGGAGGTCTGGGAATGAGGATTTTGGACCGGCGCTACGAGATGATGGCCCGCGAGGAACTCGAACAACTCCAGCTCGAACGGCTGCAGGCGCTCCTGGCGCGCCTGAAACGCAACGTTCGCCGGTACCGCGAGATTATCGGCGATGCCCGCATCGAGTCCCTCGAGGATGTGGCTCAATTGCCCATTACCACGCCGGAAGACTTGGCCGATGCATTCCCCTACGGGATGTTTGCCCTGCCGTTACGCGAGGTTGTTCGCCTTCACCCCGCACTCGGGTTCCGGGGAAAACCGCTGGTCACGGGATACACCCGCAACGACCTCGCGCAATGGGGCCGGTTGGTAGCCCGCCAGCTCGTCGCGAGCGGCGTCACCCCGAACGACGTCGTGCAGGTCTGTCTCGGCAGTGGCGTGTACCGGGGCGCTTCAGGGTATGTTGCGGGCGCCGAGACCATCGAGGCGTCGGTCATCGCCGAAGAACCGTTCCACATCGATTCGCAATTGGCCATGCTGCGCAGCTACCGGCCCACCATGCTCGTCACCACGCCGGACAACGCCCGCGAACTCATGGAGACGATGGAACACCGCAAGATCGACCCGCCCTCGCTTCATCTCCGGACCGTGCTGTTGTCGCGGCCCGTTTCCCCCGAAACACGCCAGGCCCTCGAGGCGGGGTTGCTCGTCGCCGTGCGCTGTAATTTCGGCGTGGACGAAATCCTCGACCCCGGATTCTGCGTCGAGTGCGACGAGGGGCATTTCCACGTGAACGAGGACCAGTTCTTCGTGGAGACCCAGGACGGCGAACTCGTGGTGACGACCCTCGGGCGTGAAGCCGTGCCTTTATTGCGCTACCGCACCCGCATCGGGTGTACACTCCGCCGGGAGAAGTGCGCGTGCGGGCGTACGGGCGCCATTGTCGAGCCGGGGGCACGCCTCGACGGACGCCTCCGCGTGCGCGAGGCGCCCTTGTACGAGTGCCAGATTGCCGAAGTGCTCGAGCAAACCCGCGCCGCCGGGCACCGCTACCACGTCGAGGTCGGCGAACGGGAGGTGATCATTGCCATCGAGATGAGCAGCGAGCTGTTCGCCGACGTGATGTGGATGCTCACGGACCTGCAGCACGAAATCCAGAACGAGTTCAAAACACGCCTCGGCCTCGACGCCGATATTCGCCTCATTACGCCCAAAGGAAACGGATAGACAGCCACGCATGCGCACCCGTCGGACACGTCTGACAGGTCCGACACATCTGACATGAACGCCGGGGACGAGGCTTTCCGTGCTCTTTGTATTACTATCTTGCGAGAATTCGAGCGAGCGGCAAAGATTTCCTCCGGGGGCCCATTGAAGTCATTCATTTTCAAGGCCTTACGTCCCCCGCTGGCGGGGGTGGACCGCGGAAACGCGGTCTGGGGGTGGATTCCGGGTCCGCGGTTTTGGTTGCGGCTATGCTGCACCATGTACCATAAAAGCACATGCTGGCTGTTTGGAATCTATAACGGTTAAGAGGATCGTTTAATGCAAAAGAAATCCGCGGCATTCGAAGCGCTTGATGAGGCATTGCGCACCATACCCCTCATCGACACGCATGAACACATCCCCTCCGAGTCAACGCTTACCGACCGGACCTGGAGCTTCTTCGATTTCTTTGAGCATTACGTATCGTCGGATTTGGTATCGGCGGGCATGTCGCGCGAGTCCCTCGAGAAGATGCGCAACCCCGGCAGCGGTCTGTCGCTCGACGAACGTTGGGACCGTATCGCACCGTACTGGCCCTTCGTGAAAACCACCGGCTACGGCTTCGCCATGCTCGAATATATGCGAGACCTTTTCGGTATCGACGACATCAATGAACAGACGTACCAGGAGCTATCGCGGCGGATTAACGACGCGCGCAAACCCGGCTGGTACCGTACGGTCCTGAAAGACAAAGCCAACATCGAATGCAGTCTGGTCATCACGTGGCCCGGCGAACCCGTTACCGTGGACAAGGAATTTTTCCGGGCGGTTCCCGTACTCGACCATTACGCGATTCCGGGGACGCGCGCCGAACTCGAGCAACTCGAAAAAGAAACCGGAAGCAGTATTCAGACCTTGGCCCAATTGCTGGCCGCGCAAGAGACCACGCTCGACACATTTGTTAAGCAAGGGATCGTGGCGGTGAAGATTTTTCTGGCTTATCGCCGGCCGCTCCGGTTCGACCGTGTGAGCAAAGCGGAAGCTGCGCGCGCTTTCGACCGCCTCTGGTTGAGCCAGACGCAGGACCTCGCCTTCGAGGACCTCAAACCCCTCCAGGATTTCATGACCCGCACCCTTATCGGCCGCGCCGCCGAGCGTAATCTGCCCGTTCAAATTCACACGGGCCTCCAGGAAGGCAACGGCAACTACCTCGCCCACAGCAATCCCACGTTGCTCACAAATGTCGTGATGGAATTCCCCGACGCGCGGTTTGACCTTTTCCATGCGGGGTATCCCTTCACCGGGGAATTGGCGGCAATGGCGAAGAACTTCGCGAATGTCTACGCCGATTTGTGCTGGGTTCAAGCCATTTCGCCCCATGTGTTCAGGCGCACGCTCGACGAATGGCTCGACACCATCCCCGCAAACAAGGTATTCGCCATAGGCGGCGACTCGAATTACGTCGAGGGCGCCTACGGCCACTGTACCCTCGCACGACGCCTTGTCGCGGAAGTGTTGGCGGCACGGGTAACCGAGGGGTCCATGGACGAGGCTGCAGCGCTATGGTGCGCGGGCCGCATTGTCCGCGAGAACGCCAAGGAATTTTTCCAACTCTAATGCCATTTGGAAAACAGGGGGGATTATGAAAGTTTCGTACAGAAGCGGGATTGTTTTGTGTGTTTTCAGTACGGTCTTTTGCTTTGGTTCAGGCGCTCTTGCCGCGAACACAGCTGCCGAGGAAACAAAGGCCCCCGAGGGCCGTGTGTTCGAAAACGTGTTACCGCCATCCGCGGACCTCGAAGCGGGCGATGAACTGCTCATCACGGAAATGGCGCGCTTCGGTCCCCCCGACGCGATTTCCGACTATTCCGTCAAAGAAAAATGGTGGCGCCGGCAATATACGGTGGACGGCGAACCGGGAACGCGTTCGATGCTTTCGGTCGAGCTCCAGGACCCGGACGACCCCGAATCGTGCCTTGCGCCGCCGTTGCGCCTCCCGCTCAACCTCGACGGCTGGTACGAGATTTGGGTGCGCACCTACCGCCACCACGAGAACGGGGGAGTCGATGTGCGCCTGTCCGGGGAACCGTATTTTCTTCACGCCGACCCGCTGCAAGTCAACCCCGAGAGTCCCGACACGCGCTACGGCGCCCTTGTAGAGCTACGCTACCGCGCGGCGGACCTTAGCGGCCAAGACCTCATTTTTCAGCAGCCCTACGGCACCTACGAAAGCCAGACCAAACTCGCGAACGCATCGCTGGCCGGTGTGCGTTTGATAAAGCTATCGGACGCGGAGGTAGCCCGCATTCAGGCCGAGCGACAAGCCACACCCCCAAAGACCGTGGGTTACGACAACGACGGATTCAGCTATTTCCACCGCTGGGCGGTGCGGGACACCGCGTGTATCGCGCGGCTTCTCGAGCCCCTTCGCGATACGAGCGCCACGTTCTTGAACTACGAACTGGGCGGTCTCGGGGGACTCTTCATCCCGACACCGTATACGGGCATGTACCAAATGACCGGCCACACCCGCCATGGCGATTACCGCGCCAACGCGTTCTATCGCTGGTGTTTTGAAAACGATGTGAACATCCTGGGCGTGCTCACCGACCGCGCGCATGAGCTAGGACTTAAGCTTTATGCGTCCCTGATGCTGCAACGCTGTTTCTCGCCCGACAAGGTGATGAAAAGCCACCCCGAATGGCGTGTTCAGCGTGGACCGGGTACGTGGGACTACGCCATCCCGCAAGTGCAGGATTACCAGGCGGAGAAATTTGCATGGATCATGGAGAATCACGAGATTGACGGGTTCATCGTCGATTTCACCCGCTATGGCCACTATTTCAATCGGGATGAACCCGATAAATTCGCCCATATGAATGCGTTTCTGCGCAAGGTCCGCGCCGCGACGGACGCCGTCAATGCCGAAAAGGAGCGTAATGTGGCCCTGTGCGCGAGTTTCGGCGACCGGAGCTGGCACCTTACCCACTGGGGCACCGGCACACTCGAGGACCAGGGGCTCGACGTGAAAACGTGGCTCGACGAAGGACTTTTCGACGTAATCATGCCCGAAGGTCCGACCGCCCTCGAGTTTGTCGCCACGGCGGAAGGCACTTCCACCCAGGTGTGGCCCCGGTTCGTCAAGGGAGTGGACATCGAGACGCACAAAAAATTCGACGGGCTGGATAGTCCGAAGGAGATCGAGCGCGGCGTGCACTGGGCGTACGAACAAGGCGCGCCGGGCATCTTCTTTTTTAACTATGAGCCATGGACCACCCTTGCGCGCCTGGGGTACCCCGATGAACTCGCGATGCGCGTTAAGACTTCCGAAGTCTATGGCCTGCGCGAGGGCCCCGAAGTGGCACAGCAGAAAATCACGGCGACTCTCCAGTTCGCGGACGCGTGCCTGCAGCAGGTCCTCCGTCCCGGCCTCGAAGGCCGCGAGCGCCGCCGCCTGGGCCATGGTGGAGGGTGCGACGAAGAGGTTCTGGGCCAGCCGTCGCACCGGCTCGATCCAGGGCTCGGGCACGACCATCCAGCCCAGGCGCCAGCCGGTCATCGCGAAGTACTTGGAGAAGCTGTTGATGACCACGGCGTCCGGCACCCGCGTCAGGACCGTGTCCGGACTCCTGCCAAAGACCAGGCGCCCGTAGATCTCGTCCATGAGGAGTACGCCACCACGTGCGCGCACCACCTCGGCGATTGCGAGCAGTTCCTCCGCCGGCAACAGGGTCCCGGTGGGGTTGGCCGGCGAGGCGAGCATCAGCGCGCGCGTCCCCGGCGCCCAGGCCGCGGCGATCTGCGCCACCGTCGGCTGGAAGCCGCTCGCAGCGGGGACCGGAACCGGGATCGGGCGACCGCCAAGGGCGGTGACGAACTGCCGGTTGCAGGCGTAGCCGGGGTCGGGCAACAGCACGGCATCACCGGCATCCGTGGCCGCTGCCAGCGCCAACAGGATGGCGGCGGAGGCGCCGGCCGTGACCACCACGCGCTCGGGATCAACATCGAGACCATGAAGTCTGCGGTAGTCGGCAGCGATCGCCTGCCGTAGCGGGGCAGTGCCATGGGCCGGCGTGTAGCGCGTGACCCCATTGGCCAGGGCCCGTTGCCCGGCCGCTACGATGGCCTCCGGGGTCGGGAAGTCCGGTTCCCCCACCTCGAGATGGATCACGTCGGCCCCGCGTGCCTCCAGGTCCTGCGCCTCGGCCAGTACCTGCATGACCCGAAAGGGCTCCATCGCCCCGGCGCGTGCGGACAGGGTCGGCATTGCCGGGCTCAGCGCCGCTTCACATGCTGCAGCAGGCGCTTGCGCTTGCGCTGCTGACGCTCGGTGAGGGGGTTTCGGCGACCGGCAAAGGGGTTCTTGCCGGTCTTGAATTCCAGGCGCAACGGGGTACCGACCAATTGCAGGTGTCTGCGAAAGAAGTTCTCCAGAAAGCGTTTGTAGCTTCCGGGCAGGGCCTCGGTCTGGTTGCCGTGGACCACGATCACCGGCGGGTTCTGACCACCCTGGTGGGCGTACCGCAGCTTGATCCGGCGATGACCGACCAGCGGCGGCTGGTGCTCCGCGACCGCCGATTCCAACAGTCGCGAGAGCCTGGGCGTGGACAATTCGGCAAAGGCGCTGGCATGGGCCTCGCGGACATCCTCCAGCAGGTGTCCGACATTGGTCCCGTGCAGCGCGGAGACCAGGCGCATCCGCGCGAAGCGCAGGAATCCCAGCTTGCGTTCCAGGTCCTGGCGTACCGATTCCCGTACCTCCGGGTCCAGGCCGTCCCACTTGTTCACCGCCAGCACCAGGGCTCGGCCCGCTTCCAGCACCATGCCGAGCAGATGCGCATCCTGATCGGCGATCCCGGCACGGGCGTCCAGCACCATGATCACCACATGGGCCGCCTCGATGGCCTTCAGCGTCTTGATCAC
>JAWODE010000191.1:0-5608 GCA_046483455.1 Candidatus Hydrogenedentota bacterium
CGCTTCGGCACTTACAGCGCGTCTTTCCCCTCCGCACCTGCTCGGATTCCGTGCTGGGCAACCGCACGCGGCCCTGCCTTTATTACCAGATGAAGCAGTGCACCGCCCCTTGTGTCGGATACATCAGCAAGGAAGACTACCGGGAGATCGTCGAGCAGGTCGTGCTCATCCTCGGCGGACGCAGTAAGGAACTCGAGAAGCGTTTACTCGACCAGATCGCACAATGCGCGCAAAATCTCGATTTCGAGAAGGCTGCCCTGTTGCGGGACCGGTTGTATGCGGTCCGGAAGACCATGGAACGTCAACGGACCGTCGCCGTGCCCGGCGCGGCGAACCGCGACGTGTTCGGTCTCCACACCCAGGGCCGGTATTGCGAGTTTCAAGTTTTGTATTTCCGCGGCGGCAAAATGGCGGGCGGACGCTCCTTTTCGTTCAACCTCCGGGAAATGCCCGTGGATGAATTGTTTGCTTCTTTCCTGCTTCAATACTACGCCGAATCTCCCACGATTCCCTCGGAAGTCCTCGCGCCCGTCGAGCTGGAAGATGCGGAAACCTTGGCGGAAATTCTCTCCGAGCAACGGGGCGGAAAAGTCGTGGTGCATTGTCCACAACGTGGCGAAAAACGGGCCTTGGTTGATCTCGCGAATCGCAATGCCAAAAGCAGCTTTGAAGAAAAACGCCTCGGCGAAAAAGCCAAGCGCGACTTGTTAGAACAGATCAAATCGCAACTGCACCTTGCCAACACACCAAACCGAATCGAGTGCTTCGATATCTCGACGCAACAGGGCGATAAGCCCGTGGCTTCGATGGCTGTTTTCGACAACGGCGCTCCCGCAAAAAACCGTTACCGCAAGTTTTCCATTAAACAGGTCGAAGGGCAAGACGACTTCGCCATGATGCGCGAGGTATTGCTTCGCAGATATCGCCGCGCCATTGAAGAAAACGATCTCCCCGACCTGGTGCTTATCGATGGCGGAAAGGGCCAACTGAATGTTGCGGTGACGGCGTTGCGGGACCTTGGCATCGAGGACCTGGACGTCGCAAGCATCGCCAAGGCGCGTTCCCAAAGCGGCAACCGCAGCCCCGAACGGTTCTTTATCCCTGGCCGCGCCAATCCCATCGTTCCGCGTCAGGATACCCCCGTGGTTCACCTCCTGGCGCACCTGCGTGACGAGGCGCACCGGTTCGCGGTGACGTACCATCGAAAGCGCCGTAAAAAAGCGACACTGGGTACCACGCTGACCCAAATTCCGGGTATTGGCGAAAAGCGCGCGCGCCTTCTCTTGAACCGGCTGGGCTCTTTAGTCAAAATACAGGAAGCGTCGGTAGAGGCCATTGCGGCCCTGCCGGGGTTCAGCGAGAAATCGGCTCGAGACATTAAGAAACATTTGGCTGTACATCAAACCGGCAAACATGCCATGGGGGATTAGCATGGCTACTTTACTCACCTTCATTTTCTGGATCCTGGTTCTTCTGGTAGTGGGTTCACTCCTTCTCAACGGCTACATGATTGTGCTGATGCTGCGCTATCCTAAGCAGCAGCGGGCAAACGAAGTCCACACGGTGACAACAGACGACGGCTGGAACATCCAATTGTTCCGGAGAAAATCCAGCGAGGCCCCCGGCGAACCGGTTCTGTTCGTGCACGGTCTCGCGGCAAACCGCTTGAACTTCGAGGCGCCCGCCGGGACCTCTCTCGTAGATGCGTTGACGGTGGAGGGATACGATTGCTGGTCGATAGAGCTTCGGTGCTGCGAAAGTGCCGCTCCGCCCGAAGGCCGCGATATCGGAGACATTAGTTTCGACGACTACCTGTTCAAAGACCTGCCGGCCGCCATCGCCTACATCCGGCAAACCACCGGACACGATAAGGTCCATTGGGTCGGCCATTCCATGGGCGGTATGCTTCTTTATGCCTACAACGTGGTCTTCGGCAGTGAACACCTCGCCAGCGGCGTGTCGCTCGCCGGCCCAGTAACCTTCAAAGACATCTCCTTTACTCCTCCGGCTCTGCTGTTTCGGCTAACCATGGTGGCTCCCAAGCTCACCAGGACCATCCTCAAGGCAATGACCCCTTGTGCATGGGTTTTCAGGCCGAAACTCTTGGGATTTCCCGTGAATTGGGACAATATGCACCCTGACGTGGATGCCCAAACACTGTTCAACATAGTCGAGGCCGTACCGACACAGGTGGCGCATGAGTTCGACGGCTGGCTAAATACGGGCACGTGGAAAGTAAAAGGCGGACAGGTGAACATGGACGCCAAATTGTCGGAAATCGACGTACCTCTGCTCGTTGTTTGTGGCAAAGACGACCCATTTACCCCCGAACCCAAAATCCAGCACTTCTTCGAGACCCTACCGGGGAAAGACAAAAAACTGCTGTTTCTCTCCAGGCAAAACAGTTCCTCGGCGGATTATGGTCATATCGACCTCGTCTTCGGACTGAGAAGCAAAGCGGAAGTCTTTGAACCGGCTCTCGAATGGATTCAGGAGCACCCTGTAACAGCCGGTCGCCGGAAGACAGCCCGAAAGCAGAAGAAAGCGAAGAGCGCCCCGGCCCGCGCAAAGAAAAAGACCCCGGCGAAAAAGAAGACTATCGCAAAGAAACGGACGGCCGCCAAGAAAACTTCCGCCAAAAAGTCCTCGGCATCGTCCAAAAAAAAGACCGCCGGCAAGAAAAAGACCGCTGCAACGAAGAAAACGGCTGCGAAGAAAAAAAGCACTACAAAGAAAAAGACTGCCGCAAAGAAGAAAACCAGCGCCAAAAAGAAAACCACGGCAAAGAAGAAAAGCACTCGGTAACAATCCGGAGAAGCGTCTTTTCTGCGCGCCGTCTTACGGGCCGGCGCAAGAGACCGCGCATATTCGGCGGAGAAGGGAGCGCTTATGAAGCGAGCCAGTCTCACCACCCGGCGAAATTTTCTTACGGCCGCAGCGGCAACGGGCAGCCTTGCTTTGTTAAAGGGCGGTAACGTATCGGCACAGGAAAAGGCTCCCGCTACGCCGCCCGTATGTGTCTTCTCGAAGCACCTCGAGTTTCTTGACTATCCCGAACTCGCGAAAACCTGCAAGGAACTGCGGCTCGATGGGGTCGATCTCACCGTGCGCGAGGGCGGGCATGTCCTGCCTGAAAACGTGGCGACAGACCTGCCCCGCGCCGTCGAAGCCATCCGCGGAGAAGGTCTCGAAGTGCCTATGATCACCACCCGATTAAGAAACGGCACCGAACCTCATGTCCGTGCTATTTTCGAGACCGCCGCCAAACTCGGGATTCGCTATTTCCGCTGCGGCCCCTTCGGGTACTCGAAAGACGGCAATCCGTTCGAGGAGTTGCCCGATTTCACCGAGGAATTGCGTGGCCTCACCACAGTAGCGGAGGAATTCGACATGGTTGGCGGATACCACAACCACTCGGGGCACAATTACGTCGGCGCACCGCTATGGGACCTTCATAAAATGTTGCGCGAGATTGATTCCGAGGCCATGGGCTCGAATTTCGACGTCGGCCATGCCACGATCGAGGGCGGTCTTGGCGTGTGGCAAATCAACGCACGCCTCGTGGCCCCCTATGTCAAAATGATGGCCGTGAAAGACTTTGTCTGGGAAAATAAACGGGTCCGTTGGCTTACCCTCGGCGAAGGCCAGGTCGCGCTGGCGGAATTTCTCGAAATCTTCCGCGCTGCAAATTTCGCGGGACCCATCTCGATGCACTTCGAATACCAAACCGCATCGAACGAAACCCTCATCGAGGAAATCCGTAAAGCCGCCATTACCCTGCGCGCCGCTTTGAAAGAAGCAGGTTACGCCTAAACTATTTTCAGGAGGGACAAGGCTCCCGTCTGTGACTTCGAAAGAGCTTAAGGCTGCCGGTCCGGCTCACCGGTGGACCATGAAAATATGACCGACCGGCGACGGTGCCGGTAGCACACCCAAAGAAAAAAAGGAATTTTCGAGGCAGCGAACCACGAGCCATGGGGCTCAGCCGGAAACGATGAAAATGCCGCCAACCACGCTCCGGCAACGGAGGACGGGCTTTCCAGCCCGTCCATAAGACCACCGCGGACGGACACGTCCGCGCTCCTTGTCATAATGACCGGCGAGGGCGCCGGTCCCACACCGGAGAAGACAAGAGCTTTCGAGGCAGCGAACCACGAGCCGTCCGGCTCCACTCCGTCAACGTAGGTCGTGCTTTCCAGCCCGTCCATATGACCTCCGCGTACGAACACGTCCGCGCTCCTTGTCATAATGACCGGCGAGGGCGCCGGTTCCACACCGGACGATCTTTCGACGCAAGACTGTGCCTATTTAAGGTATTCCCGCGGCGGTTTGCGCAGGTAACGCTCGGTAAAGATGTCGTCCGGCAAACCGGTATTGTACTTGACCGCGGTATAATCAAGGACGGTTTCGCTGCCGCGGTTGTGGTCTTTCATGCTGTTTTTGACGACCGTTTTGAAACCTTGGATATCCTTTACAGACAGGACCTTGTTTTCCCGATATACCTTGCCGTCCTGCTCGTACTGAATGCTCACCGGGATAAACGTTGCTTTGTGGATGTAACTCGTGTAGGAGTCGAATTCGACTTTATCCTTGTTCTCCGGTTTCGGGGTGCTTTTCACAACGTAGTAGGTGTCGTCGGTCTTGACCAGTTCGTGGTTGTCCTCTTCCGGATTTCGCCCCGACACATCTTCGTAGTAGAAGTCGGACCCGACGAAGCTGGTGCGTTCGTCCGAGGCCGCGATACGCTTAATCACATCGAGGGCCGGGAGGTAGAGCCAGCGGTCGTCATCCTTGCCTACATGCTTCCAAACCATGAACACGGTGCCGCGTTCATCCGGCGGCTCATGGAAATAGACGTAGAACCGCTGCTCCTCGTCCTTATCGTCCATATTCTTGCGGAGAATGGTCAGTTCCTTCTGGCGTTTCCGGCCCTGGTCGTCAGTAATGGTCATTTTGACCCGGGCCCTGCCATCCTCTCCCTGGTAGTAGGCCATGTGGTTGGCCTTGTCGACGATCTCGTCGACCGAAAGCTCTTCACCCGCAAAAGCGGGGGTTGACGTAATTCCCCATGCCAGGACCACGCCGAAACTGAGTATTTGAACCGCACGTTTCATGATGTACCTCCTTTTTGGAGCGCAATATTCAGACGCGAATCGGATGCATTTCATTCAGCCGGTTTCCTCTTCTTGAGCACGGCATTTCTCACGCCGCGACATCAGACAACATGTGATAGCCAAAATGGGCAAGATTGCTAAACTCACCCATGTTAACGCGGTTATGCCGACCGCAAGGAATTGGTAGACGTTGATCGCCACCAAGAGGATGGCTGCGGCACCTGTGACGATACAGGTCCCGCACACGCAGGTGATTGAGCAGGCCCGCGTCTTTGGAAAAAGCAGGGGCTCGGCCACGCGAATGAGGCTTGGCAGAAGCAGCAGAGTGCCCATGCCCGACACGAATAAGATTGAGGCTAGAAAGAATCCCACGGTGATGTACGGCACCAACGGCGCCGCCAACAGAGGCAGGAACCCGACCGCAATCACGATAACGTTGCGCATGATGGCGCGCCCGGGTTCGCCGAAGGCGTAAGGATACGCCCTTTCCCAGG
>JAWODE010000193.1:0-12710 GCA_046483455.1 Candidatus Hydrogenedentota bacterium
TCAAACTGAAGGAGCAATGGCTATTGTAGGCAGCAGCGGTTATCTTGAAATATCGCTAAAAGACGGCAGTGCCTCTGCCACAGTTTGGGATATTCACAGCCTCGTCGAGCGTTCAAGCAAGCGCAACGTGTTCATGCAACCTGTGCTACCCAAGGCAGCACAGGCTCGCCGGCCGAAGGCTGTGAACTATCCGTGTTAAGGTGGTACGTCGCGGCTTGAAAGCGTGATGCCGATGCAAGGGTATCGGGTCGTCACGTCTGTCGGGGAGACAAGCCATCATGGAGCGGGAAATCCGTCTATGCGACGATAGGGGTGGGAGTCTATTTTGACGCCAACGGAAGAAAAAGCGCGTTTATTGGTTGTGGATGACGAGCCCGGGATTCGTCAGGTGCTCGAAACGACGTTTACGGACGGTGGCCTCGAGGTGGCCACGGCGTCGAATGGGGATAAAGCCATCGAGCTTTTGAAGGAAAAGCCGTTCGACGTGGTGATCACGGACTTGAAGATGCCGGGGCGGGACGGGATGGCCGTGTTGCGTGCCGCCAAGGAAGCGAATATCAATGCGAGCACTATCATGATCACGGCCTATGGCACGATCGAGACCGCTGTCGAGGCCATGCGCCTGGGCGCCGTGGATTTTATCGCAAAGCCCTTCAAACTGCAGGAAATCGAACTGAAGGTCGACAAGATTTTGCGTCGCCGGGCCGAATCCGGCGAGAAAGGAAAAGGCTCGACGACCGCCGTTTTGCCTGACGATCGGCGGATCATCGGCGACAGCAAGTCAACCAAACAACTCCTGAAGATGATCGAGAAGATCGGTCCGAGCCGGAGTTCGGTGCTGATTACGGGTCCAAGCGGCACGGGGAAGGAATTGGTGGCGCGGGCGATCCACGACGCGAGTCCCCGCCGGGACCGTCCATTCGTAGCGCTGAATTGCGCGGCCCTGGCGCCGGGGGTGCTCGAGAGCGAGTTGTTTGGCCATGAACGGGGAGCTTTTACGGGGGCGACCAGTCAGCGTTCGGGCCGTTTCGAACAAGCTCATACCGGTACGCTGTTTCTCGACGAAGTGGCCGAGATCGACCCCGCGATTCAAACCAAGCTGTTGCGCGTGCTTCAGGAAGGCGAGTTCGAGCGCGTGGGCGGCCAGCAAACCATGAAGGTGGACGTGCGCATTGTGGCCGCGACGAACCGCGATCTGCGTGAGGCCATCGAGAAAGGCGATTTCCGCGAGGACTTTTATTACCGGCTGAACGTGTTTTCGTTGCGGACCGAACCGCTCAAGCGCCGGCGCGACGACATCCCCGCGCTGGTAGACGTTTTTCTGGCGCGCTTCAGCGCGGAGACGGGGAAGAACGTGACAGGCGTCGAAGACGAAGTGATGAGTTTCTTCATGCGTTATCCGTGGCCGGGCAATATCCGGGAGCTCGAAAACATGCTCGAACGAGCCGTGGTGTTGTGCGAAGGGAGCGTCGTTACCGTCGAGGAACTGCCCCAGGAGCTGTTTTTTGTGCAAGAGGACGACGAACCCGAGCCGGTCGACGCGCCCGAGCACGGCTCGCTCATCGAACGGACCGATAAACTCGAAAGCGAGATGATCCAGACTGCCCTCGAGCGGTTCCGCTGGAATAAGACCAAAGCCGCTGAACATCTCGGTCTCAAACGCACCACGTTGCAGTACAAAATCAAGAAGTATGGCCTCGAGTAAGGTGTTCCAAACAAGGAGTCGCGTGTGAAGGCCGCTTCCCGTCCGTTGACAGCCCTCATTTTCCTTTTAGCCGCGTGCTCCATGACAAGAGCTGTTCCGGCGGCTGTTTCTGACGCCATCGCGCCACTCGACGCGCCGTTTCGGATGCCGAAGCTCGAACGTCCGCAGTTTCCAGACCGCGTGTACGACATCACAGACTATGGCGCGAAAGGCGATGGAGAAACAAAAAATACCGACGCCATTTGTAAGGCTATCGAGGCGTGTGCGACGGCGGGGGGTGGGACGGTGCGCGTTCCCGCGGGCACATGGTTGACGGGAGCGGTCCATCTCGAGAGCAACGTTAATCTTCATCTTGAAGCAGGCGCCGAGCTGCATTTCAGCACCGACCCCGAGGATTACCTGCCGGTGGTGTTCACACGCTGGGCGGGATTCGAACTCTACAACTATTCGCCGCTTATCTACGCGCGCGATTGCGAGAACATTGCCGTTACCGGCGCTGGCAAGCTCTTTGGACACGGCCCGGCGTGGTGGCCGTGGGCCGAAATCCAGGAAGAAACCGCCCGCGGGGTCTACCGGGACCAGGTGCTCAAGAACGTGCCCGCCGAAGAGCGCGTATACGGCACGCCGGCGGCGGGACTTCGCCCGCAGTTCATCAGCCCTATCCGTTGCCGCAACGTATTGCTCGAGGGATTTGAGATTGCGGAGCCGGGCCCCTTCTGGACCATCCACCTCGTGTATTGCGAAAACGTGATCGTGCGTGATTTGACCCTGAACACGGTGGGCGGGCCCAATACCGACGGCATCAATCTCGACTCGACCCGAAACGCCCTTATAGAAACGTGCGAGATCAACGCGGGCGACGATGCCATCGCGCTCAAATCGGGCATTAACGAAGAAGGGCGCCGCATCGGCCGTCCCACCGAGAACGTCGTGGTCCGCAATATTCACGCGGGCAAATCGCACGGGGGGATCGTTATTGGCAGCGAGATGTCCGGCGGCGTACGCAATATCTACGGGCATTCGTGTGAGTTTAGCGGTTCGGGCAAAGGCATCCGGTTGAAGTCGAATGCGTCGCGCGGGGGCGTGGTCGAGAACTGCTGGTTCGAGAACATCCGCATGGCGGACATCGAGCGGGAAGCCATCGTGATTCAGACGGACTACGGTGCGTGGATGGCCTCGGAAGACGGCAAGGCTTATCCGCTCTTCCGCGATCTGGTGTTCAAAGACATCATGTGCGAGGGCGCGGCGCAGGCCGTCAGCATGATCGCCACCGAACACCAACCCATCGAGGACGTGACGCTCGAAGATGTGTCGATCCAAGCCAAACGCGGGATGCGCTTCGAGTGGGTGAACGGAATTACCCTGCGTGATGTGCGCATTGAGCCTGATGCCGGGAATCCTCCCGCCGTCTTCGAACATTGCACGGATGTCGAGGGGGACTAAGGAGCGCGAACGTTACCGTTCGCAGTGATCCTATGGACAGGCAGGAATGCCTATCCTCCCTTGTGTGACCTTCAATGGCGGCAGGCTTTTCTTGAGGCTTTGGGATTGCTACGATACCATGAAGTTTTTGAGGCAACCAGATGGGGAGGACTATCGCTATGGCCGTTAATCTGATGAGTACGATCAAGGGGTCCTTGTTGGAGGACTTTTTTCCCGAGGGATGGGATCTCGAGGCGTTGGATAAGTGCGCCGCCGTGTCGCAGAAGAATTTCGAGAAACCCGAGAAGTGGTGGAGCAAGCGATTCGAGCCGGTGAGCTGTCCTACGCTCGGCGAGTTCGACACCAAGATGGGCCACGAGATCGCCCTGGAAATCCGCAAGGCGCGTGAGGCGAAGAAACAGCTCATTCTCATTCTGCCCGTAGGGCCCATGGGCATGTACAAGTGGGCCGTGTATTTCCTCAAGGAATGGGGCGTGAAGTGCAACCATGTCCACGGGTTTAACATGGACGAGTGGAGCGACGCCAATGGCAATACCCTGCCCGCGAAGGACCCTGGGGCGTTCCAGAACGCCATGGAGGAGGCCTTTTACGGTCCGCTGGGCAAGCTCACGGTTCCCGCGAAACAGCGCCACTTCGCGACCAAGAAGGAGTTGCCCACGTACGGCAAACGCATCGCTGCGTTGCGCAAGCGGGGCGGACGGCTTGTCACGGTGTACGGTATCGGCCGTGTGTGCCACATCGCGTTCTGGGAGCCGCATTTCGCGAAGGAATACTCGTCGCTGGCGAAGTGGAAAGCCGACGAATACCGGCTTGCGGCCCAGCTTCACCCGCTCACCATCGAGCAGAACGCCATCACCAGTTTCAAGAGCCGCACGACTCTTGTGCCCGCCACCGCGAACACCATCGGTCCCGGGCTGTTTCTGAAGTCCGACTGGTGCATCGGTGGAGCCGACGGGGCGCTTGGGCGGGGCATGATGTGGCAGGGCCTGTCGCTTCGCGTCACGCTTCATCACAGCCCGACGCCATGGCTCACGAGCACGTTCATGCCGACGCGCCCAGGCCGCCTCTTCTACCTCGAAGAGTTGTCGCAGCCTCTCGAAGCCGAGTGCAACTAGGTCACGGCCGGCAATAACAGTCGGGGCAGTCCCACCCGGGGCTGCCCCGATTTTTAGTCTATAGGTCTTATATGTTCTATAAAGGCACGGCGCGAGCCGTGTGCCTGTAGCCTACTCCCCACAAACCTCGCGCAACGTTTGGAGCACCATGTCGTGGACATGCCCGTTCGAGGCACATACGCCGCGGTTGTTAGCGAGGGTGCGCCCGGCGGAAAAATCCAGCTTCTTGCCGTCGAGGTCGGTGATGCGGCCGCCGGCTTCTTCGGTGATCAACGCACCGGCTGCCTGGTCCCAGATGCGTTCGCGGTAGTCGGGCTGTTTTTGGGTGAGCAGGCGCAGGAGCAATTCGGCATGGCCCGAGGCCAGCACGGCGTATTTGGCCTGGCTGTCCATGCGCACGGGTTCCGCGGCCACGCCGGCGGCTTCCGCCATCCGTTCAATGCGCCCCACGTTGGTGTGGCCCGTTTCGAAGGAGCGGAGGATGCGCATATCCGCGGTGTCGGCGATGTCCGAGACGCGGAGCGCACGGAATTCGCCCCCGCTTTCGAGAGGTTGCCACCACGCCCCCTGACCGCGCGCGGCAAGCAACAATGTGCCTGGTCCGCCGACGTCGGGACGGTGCGCTTCGCTCAGGTTCGGGCATCCGATCGCGCCGATCATGACTTGGCCCGCCTCGATTAATGCCACGCCGACGGCGTACTGGTCGCCCCGGAGAAATCCTTTTGTGCCGTCGATCGGGTCGAGGGTCCAGAACCGCTCACACGGCTCCGCGTTGCCGTGGTCGATCCAGGCGCATACGGATTCGGCGGTAGCACCGGCAACGCGCCGCCCGACATAATCGGCAACGCGCGCACAGGTGCGTTCAGCCCCGGCTTCGCGCAACTGGCTGGAATCTTCTTCGGCGACAAGGGCGGCCGCCGGAAACTGTTTTTCGAGCAGGCAGCCGAGAAGCCCCTGGACCGCGAAATCGGCCACCGTCACGGGGGAGCGATCGTTTTTGGTCAAGGCCGGCTCGACCATTTCGCGCTCGACCTCGCGGGCCAACAGCGCTCCCGTGCGGACGGCCTCCATGGCAAACTGGATTTCTGCGTTGGAAATGTCGATCATAGGCTTGTTTGTCCCTTCATTGGTGGCTGAAGTTCGCGATGATAGCACGTGCGGAGCCGTAAACGCATGGAAGACATAACTCCACCACCTATTTCCCCGAAGGTTCACTTTTCGAATGCTTCGATTGAAATACAAACGGCAAGAATAGCATAGAAAAAACAATGGCTACGAAAACAGCATCCAAGGCCTTGAAATCAGCCACGTGTGAGGTGCGTACGGACGATCTCACGCGGAGGCTCTTTGCGACCGATGCGTCTATTTACCAGATGCTTCCCGAGGCGGTGGCGTTCCCGAAGTCGGCGGAGGAGACCGCTTCGGCGATTGGAGCGGCTATCGAGGCCGGCATGCCGGTCACGCCGCGCGGTGGGGGCACGGGTCTTACCGGCGGCGCGGTGGGCGATGGCCTGATTCTCGATTTTTCGCGGTACAACCGGCGTATTTGGGATTTGGACCTGGACAAGCGGACGGTGCGTGTTCAAGCGGGCGTCGTGCTCGATCAACTTAACGCATTCCTGAAACCGTACGGCTTTTGCTTCGGTCCCGACGTTGCGACCAGCTCGCGTGCGACGCTCGGTGGGTCGATTGCGAACAATTCATCCGGCGCCCGTGCACCGGTCCATGGCACCACGGCCGAACACGTTGTTTCGCTCGAGGTGGCCCTCGCCGACGGACGTATCGAGACCATCGGCGTGGACCACCCCGCCCTCGAGACCGAGAACGACCGCATCCGCCGACTTGTCGAACAACACGCGGCGTTGATTGAAAAATGGTTTCCCAACATTTTGGTCAAGCGGTGGCCCGGCTACGGTCTCGATCGCTACCTGCGCGCGCAAGGAGATTTGTGCAAGATCCTATCGGGCAGCGAAGGAACCTTGGCGGGCATTTTTTCGGCCGAAGTGCGCATTGTTCCACTGCCGCCGGATATCACGGGCTTGGCCATTTTCTTTTTCGACTCGATTTCGGAGGCGATGGAGGCCACCGTAGAACTCGAAGACCTGGAACCGGCCGCCATCGAGCACGTGGACCGGGTTCTATTCGACCAGACCAAGGGGCAACTTGCGTTTCAGGAGGTTCGTCAACTCTTACGGCTCGATGAAGAACCGTCCGAGGCCTTTTTGATTGTCGAGTTCCAGGAGCACGTCGAGGACTGCATTGCCGAGGCGGCCGGGCGCGGCATCGGCAAGCGCAGCCTCATTGTGACCAATCCGACGAAAATGGAGATGGTCTGGGATATGCGGAAGGCCGGACTCTCCCTGTTGACGGGACGCAAAGGCGCGGCCAAACCCATCGCGGGCATCGAAGACGTGGCGGTCGAACCGAAGCGCCTGCCTGCTTATGTAAAGGAGTTGCAAGCGCTGATGGCGGAGGCGGGCCTTACCGGCTCGTATTATGGTCATGCCGTGTCGGGACTCCTCCATGTACGGCCGTTGATCGATCTGCATCGCGGCGAGGATATCGCGAAATTCCGGTGGCTCGCGGAACAGACCTCGGTTCTGGCCCGTCGGTTTGACGGTTCATTCACGGGCGAGCATGGCGTGGGTATTGCGCGCACCGAGTTTATGGAAGAGCAAGTGGGACCCGAATTGCTTGCCGTCATGCGCGAGATCAAGCATATTTTCGACCCGGAGCATGCCTTAAATCCGGGAAAGATTATTGCGAACGAGCGCGACTTCCGCATCGATACGAACCTGCGCTGGGGCGATGGGTACCAAATCGACTTGCCCTTTCCCGTGATGCTTGCGTTTGCGGACAAAGACGAGTCGTTTGTGGGCAATCTCGAACAATGCAACGGCTGCGGCGGATGTAGGAAAGATGCGCCGACGATGTGTCCGACGTACATCGCCACAGGCGAGGAGATCATGTCGACCCGGGGGCGCGCCAATACCATCCGCGCCGTCCTCGAAGGCCGGTTTGATGATGCCGACCCCCTACTATGCGAGGAACTGGACGAGGCGCTCAGCAATTGCCTTTCGTGCAAGGCGTGCAAAAAGGAATGCCCCTCGAACGTTGATCTGGCTCTGTTGAAGGCCGAACTGCTCCACGCGCGCCACCACCATACGGGCGTGAGTCTGCGCGAGCGGATGGTCAGCTCGGTCGAATTCATGAATATCCTGGGGTGTCTTGTTCCGGGTATCGCGAACGCCGTGCTCGAGTGGAAATGGTTGCGTAAATTTATGGACAAGACCCTCGGGTTCGCGGCCCAGCGGCCGCTGCCGAAGTTCGCCCGGCAACGATTCGACAAATGGTTTGCTAGGCATGAACGCGCCGCCAAGCCACCGGTCACGCGCGGCCGCGTAGTCCTCTGGGACGATACGTTCGTGCGTTACAACGAGCCCCATATCGGCATCGCGGCGGTTAAGGTGCTCGAAGCCGCCGGTTTCGAGGTGGTGTTGCCCGAAGGGCATAAGGACTGCGGCCGCCCGGCATTCAGCGTGGGCCGCCTCGATATGGCCAAGCGTTTGGGCACGCATAACGTGGCAGTATTGCACGAGCGGTACCCCGAAGACCCTGTCGTGTTCCTGGAACCCTCGTCGTTTGCCATGTTCAAGCAGGATTACCGCGAACTGGGGGTGCCCCACGCCGCTGAAGTTGCCCCCCGCTGTTACCTCTTCGATCAATTTCTTCTGGATGTGCTTGAGGATGACCCCCAAGCATTGGCATGGAGCGACGGCGTCGGGCACGTGGTCATCCACGCCCATTGCCATGCGAAGGCGTTAACGGACCCGGCGATCCAGGAGACGCTGGCGAAGAAAATCCCCGGCGCCCAAGTGAAGCTCCTCGATTCGGGGTGCTGCGGCATGGCCGGCCAGTTTGGCGCCTTGAGCAATAAATATGAGTTGTCGTTGCAGGTGGCGGAACCGTTGGTGAAGATGATCAACGAACGGCCGGCGGGCGCGCACGTCGTGGCCTCCGGTACCAGTTGCCGGCAACAAATCACCCATCTTACCGATGCCCAACCCCTACACATGGCGGAGCTGCTGGCCCTCGCGCTGAGGACGTGATGTATACGATCGAGCGTCGGGGCCTATGGTCCCGTCCTCGCGCTTGTTATGAATACCGGGTGCGTCGGCTTCGTCCCTCAATCCAAGGTAGACTGGAGTGTGACCCCGAAATATGGCACACTGGCGCAAAGGAGCCACGAAGCCGAGGAAAGACGGATGCGTACGAAATATATGGTCCTATTGCTGGCAGTTATCGTTGGTGCGCCGGGAATTTCCCAGGAACCGGCCCTCGACCCCTTGAAGGTTGCCGAAAATCGTATCGTTACGGTTTGGGAGTCGCTGGAATCGGCGAAAGGCGTGCTGAATATCGCGGCCCAACTCGATGTCGAGGGCATTGTGCTTCCGGTGCAGGCTTCCGGCCCCTTTGCGTACAAAAACCACGGCGGGAAACGCCTTTTCCGCGTGGATCTCGACGGCGATGTTACGGCGCCGGAGATTAGTGCAACCGGTGCGCTGCCCATACAGTTCATCGGGGTGTTTGACGGCGCGGTCGCGCATATGATGACCAACATGTTGTTTCAGAAGACCGTCATGCGGCACAAACCTTCTCAGAAGGACCTCGCGGTGGGTGGCGATGCCTTGTTCAAGGCCCTCCATAAGGATTGTGATGTGCGGCTCGTCGGCGATCGGAAGGTGAACGGTGTCCCCTGCTATATGATCGAGGCCGAGTCGCGCAAGCTGAGCAACGATGTCCTCGAACCCGCAAAATGGAACCTCTGTTTCGCCAAGGATTCGGGACTGCCCTTGCTCGTGCAGGGTTTTGACCGTCGGGGCAAGGTCATTTTGAAGGCTTTCATGGGAAACGTTACACTAAATCCCGTGCTCAATCTGGCGCGGTTTAATTTCGCTGCGCCTCCCGATGCCCGCTACGTTCCGGGCGACGATTTCTCACGCCTGATCCCTATTCCGCGGTAGCGCGTCATGTTCCCGGAATTTCGGATGTAGGGGGGTCTTTACTGTTCTCAATGAGCCCGTATAACGGAAAGGCCCATCGCGTAAAGCTATTGCCGGTTTTCCCGGTCGAAAGATATGCGCTATGCTGGGGTGCGGAAAACAGAAATATCTTCTGGACGCGTTTAGTGAAGGAAGTGCGGCATGGCAGCAAACATCCGGTGGGGAATTCTGAGTACGGGAAATATGGCGGGGCAGCTCGCACGGGACCTGAAGGTGGCCCGGCATGCGGAGTTGGCGGCGATAGCTTCGCGGACCCTCGAGAAAGCGGAACAGTTCGCGGAAGAGCACGATGTCCCCAAAGCCTATGGGGATTATGAAGCCCTTGCGTCCGATCCGGAGATCGACGCGGTGTATATCAGTACCCCGCACGTGTTCCACAAGAAAGACACGCTGATGTGTCTCGAACGCGGCAAACATGTTTTGTGCGAAAAACCCTTCGCCATTAACGCACGCGAAGTGGAGGAGATGGTCCAGGCTGCGCGCGACGCGGACCGGTTTCTGATGGAGGCCATGTGGATGTATTTCTTCCCCTCGATACAGAAGACGCGTGAGCTTATCCGAAAGGGCGAGATCGGCGAGGTGCGGATGGTGCGAGCCGACTTTGCGTTTCGGGTGAATGTTGGTTCGAAGAGCCGGCTCATGAATCCGAAGCTGGGCGGGGGCGCATTGCTGGATATCGGCGTTTATCCGCTCGCGCTGGCGCAAATTGTGTTTGGTGAATCCCCGGAATCGATAACCAGCACGGCGCACTTCAGTGAAACCGGTGTCGATGTGCAGTCCGGCATCGTGATGAAGTACGCAGGCGGCGCATGCGCGGTCTTGTCGTGCTCGTTCGAGTCGTCTATGCCACAAGAAGCGGTCATTGCGGGCACGGAAGGGACGATTCGTATCCCCGATGAGTTTTCGCATTCCGACGCGTTGGTCTTGTGCCGCGAGGGCAACGAGAAGGCCATGACCTTTGACCGCCGGGGCATCGGCTACTATTGGGAGGCTGAGGAAGCGGCGCGGTGCATCCGTCAAGGCCAGACCGAAAGCGAAATCCTCCCGCACAGCGAATCGCTGGCCCTGATGCGCACGATGGATAAGATTCGCGGGATGTGGGGGCTCACCTATCCGGGGGAAGTTTAATGCGAGCGCGCAGCCGTAAGCGGCTTAACGCGCATTTCTCACCAGCTCAGGAACGCTGGCCCAGGGCTGTGAAATATCCAGCTTAGGTTTCGTCCTCGAGCATGTCGAGGATACGGTTCAACAAAGCGCGGAACCGCCGCGGATCGCGCACGCGGTACTTCGCTTGCGATGCCCCCTCGCCAATCTTGACACTGAGCAGGTCGTCTCGTTCGAGGCGGAACATGGTTTCGTCGGTCTGGTCGTCGCCCGCACAGAAGCCGAGGTCGTATTTGCCTTCGTGCATGAAGCGCTCCATGGCGGCTCCCTTGTTGACATAGATGCTGCTCACTTCGACGATCTTTTTGCCGTGGTGCATTTCTACGGGCAAATTGGCCAGCATTTCGTAGAGTTCCCCGGCGAGGGCGTGGGCCTTCCAGCTTCCGAACTCGGGGTCCGATTTGCGGTAGTGCCAGACGAGCGCCGATCGCTTTTCCTCGATGAAGCTGCCCGGCGTCTCGCCTTCGTAGTCGCGGAGGATTTCCATCACCCGGGGTTTCCACGAGAAATCCGCCGACTCGTTCAGGAGTTCCCACGTGGTGCTGCCGACCCGCCGGAATGTGTAGCCGTGTTCGGCGACCAGCGTGACGTTGAATTGGGCGAACCATGCATCCAACTGGTGCTTGTTGCGCCCGCTGATGATGTAGGTGTCGACAAATGACACGCCCTGGAGGCGCTCGAGCAATTCGAGAATCTCGGCGTCGGGGAAGGCGCGGTGGGGTTCCGACTCGAACTCGCGAAGCGATCCGTCGTAATCCAGGAAACAACCAATGCGGTCCGCCTTGCGAAATCGTTCGAGGATGGCTTCTTCCGTGTCTGTTGACATTTCGAGGCTGCTTGCCCGGTAATCGTGCGACATAAGGTCGTCGCAAAACGATTTGGCCCAATACTGCGCGTCGAACAACGTAATGCGCGACCGCATCTGGGTCATACGCTCGCGGCGTTCCTCTTCGGACATGGCGAGCGCATGCTCGAGCGCGGACGCGACTTGGCGGATATCGTAGGGGTTGACGGAAATGGCGTTAAAGAGTTCCTGGGCCGCGCCGGCGAACTCGCTCAAGATCAGGACACCGGGGTTTTCATCCTGGCAGGCAACATATTCTTTCGCGACCAGGTTCATGCCGTCCATAAGCGGCGTGACAAGGCACACGTCGGCAACGCTGTATAAGGCCGCCAATTCCTCGAATTTGACCGGATTATAGATGAAATGGATGGGACTGTTGACCATCGTAGCGTAGCGTCCATTGATTTCGCCGACCTGGCGTTGCACTTCTTCGCGCAAATGCTGGTATTCGGGCACGGATTCGCGGGAGGGGACGCTGACGAAAATGAACACAATCCGATCGCGGTCGCTGTAGGTTGAAAGAAAATGGTCGATAGCTTCGAGGCGATTGGGAATGCCCTTGGTGTAATCCAATCGCTCGACGCTCAGCACGATCCGGCGGCCTGCGAAGTTGGTACGAATTTGGTCTCGGGCCTTTTCGCCGCGTTTCGAGCTCAGTTCTTCGGCAAACTTGGGCGCATTGATGCCGATGGGGTAGACCCCGAGATGCGTGGCCGTGAGACGGAGGCGATCAAGGCCGCGTTGGGTGACAACTGGCGTGAGCGTGCGATGGATGAGCTAATCGCCCAGCACGAGGAATTGATAGCGAAGTGGCGTGAGCTGGTAGAGGAGGCGAGATGAGCGAGTGGATCAGCGTTGAGGAGAGGTTGCCGGAGGAAGGCGAGAAGGTGCAGGTGTGGGTCGGTGGTGCGCGTCGAGTGATGACGATGTATCACAGGCACGGTATTTGGTACAAGGCGGGCACTGGCGAAACGTTTGGCACGGTGAGGGCACGTCCCCACTGGCAGCCCTTGCCAGAGGCGCCAGAGGAGACCGAATGAAACTAACGCTGACAGTACCCGACCACTACGACCGCCTGACCAACCCCGCCGAGCGCAGGGCGCTGGAGCGTGCACTGGCTGCGATCCTCGGCTATTGTCGCGTGGCGGCGATGGAGAGCGGGGGCAGGACCTGGGAGCGTGGGGGGAACGGGCACGCGCTGACAGAGGCGCAGGTCGAGGGGATGGTGTGCAGTCTCGGGGGCGGGTGAGACTGACTAGGCGCTCCGTGGGAGTGTGAGAGGACAAGATGAGATTTGGCCTATGGCCTGCTTTATCAGCCTCTTCACCGCTTCGTCTCTTTCGTCGAATATGCGTGCCACGAGCCCCGAGTCCCTG
>JAWODE010000254.1:0-3725 GCA_046483455.1 Candidatus Hydrogenedentota bacterium
CGAGACGGCCCCGCTTGAGAAGCACGTTGCCGTAATTGTTGTTGTTGGCGACGCTGTCGGGATCAAGCGACAGAGCGATGAGGGCTTCGGCTTCCGCCTCGTCAAGGCGGTCGGTATGGCGCAGGAGCACCGCCAAGTCATTGTGCGGGCGGCTCCAATCGGGGTCCAGCTGGATGGCGCGGCGAAACGACGCTTCGGCTTCTTCGTAACGCTCGAGATACATAAGTGTCAGGCCAAGACCGTTGTACGGCAAGGCCCAGTCGGGATTTAGTTTGATGGCTTTGCGGAAAGCCTCCTCGGACTTGCCGAGGCTCGTGTTATTCCAACGCTGCCCATATCGAAGGAGTCCGAGGGCGAAGTAGGTCTCCGCCGTTTCCATGACGCCCTCTTCCGCAAGGATTGCCACGGCTTCGACAATGTTCCGCGTTCGGCTTCGGCGGGCTTGGGGGTCGTCGTCGAGACACGATAACATATTCTGGATCAATAACTTAGCCTGAGCAGGCGTCGGGTCTGCCAAAGGAGGGGCGCCGTTGGAAGGCGCGGGCCGGCGAGTGGCGACGACCAGAACCGTTGCGCCCACGATGACGGCGGTGATGATCCATATGAATTTGTGTGCTCGCATTGGTTGCTACTACAGTACTCTTAATTCTCGTATTCAATACATCTTACGCGGAAGAACCTCCTTTTGAAAACGCGTGAAAAGGTCCTGTCTTCCTCCTTCAATAACATAAAGTTTCCCGTACACATGCGTCCTGCGGCCGGGCGGACAACGGGGCAGTTCCGGGCCGGCCAGCATCCCTCGGGAAGTCGCTACGCTCGTTTCAAAACCGGGCCATGCTAGTGCAAGAACGCGATTCAGGCCACCGACGGTGACGGCAACAAGCGACGGACGAGCTTCGGAGGAAGGGGCCCCGGGTGCGGGCGTCCATTTATCTCCTTGGTGCTTAAAGGTTTCAACACCTACCATCTGCGCAATCCGCACCTCGACCGGCATATAGGCCAAGGTGGGTCCTTTCCCGTGATTGCCCAACCATAACTCGAGGTCCAGGTTGTCTTCGTTGGGTGTGATGCGTCCACCGACGGTGCAACCGTCTACCTTTTGCTCGAACCACCACGAACCGCCCTCGCTTGCCTGCCATTGGGGTTCGAAAGACACCGGAGTGCCGCCCGGGCCGCCCAAACGCAATTCGCGTGGGAATGCGAGGCGCACGGGTACGGCCAATGCGGGCACTTCCACCTCTATTATTCCTTTCTCTGAGGGGCGCAGCGCCAATCGTCGAAGAGACTTGTCGGGCTCGGCGACCGTGACGCGCAGGGTCTGGGGGGCATCGTCGGAATGCACAAGAAACACGGCGCCGAAGGTGAGTCCGGGTTCCGTGAAGACCTGGACGCCGTCGAGGCCGCCCACGCGGCTGTGGGCGAGTTCGCGCCAACCGGGACCCTCGCGGCGGTAGATGCGCGGAAAACGGTAGTCGCTCAAGCCGGTCACAATGACCGGGATGAGATCGCGGCCGCCCTGAATCGTGAACTCAGCCCGGTTGTCCTCCGCCTGGACTCGGCAGGGAAAATCGGAGAGCGCGATGCCGGTCTTGACCTTCACGATGTGCGGAGCGGCCGAACCATAGGCCACGGTTTCGCGGCGCGGTGTCTCGGCGGAGTCGTAGGGGCCGTAGGGCATCCAGAAAGCCTCGAATTCGAGGGTGTCGCCCTTTTCCAAACGCATGGTGTCGGCATCTGGAACCAGCAGCAGGCGCGTATTGCCGTTCTTTTCGCACCACAGGCTGACGGCCGGGTCGAAGGGGGCGTGCCACGTGCGCAGGATGATGGCATTCGACCCTTTGGGTTCGCCGTAAACCGCCATAAAGGCATGTTTCGGGGGTAAGGCATGGCCCCGTACGGCGAAGTGGTCGTTTTCGAACGTGAGGGGCGTGTCCTCCAGCCCTGTTGCGGCAACATGGGTGTACCGCAGGCTCTGGACCCAGCTTGCGACGGTCAATAGCCGGAAATTCTCGCGGGCGTTCTCGACCACGACGGGTTCGAGGGCCTCATAACGCACGCGGATAAAGTTCCGCAGCTCGTCGGATTGCGGCAGTTCGAACGTATCCACCGTTGCCCGAATTTTGCCGTCGGTTGAGCGGTACTCGAGCTCGATATCCGCCCAATTTGGCCCGGTGCTGCGGTAGGTCGTGCCGCGGTAGGCCAAGTAGCGCCATTCTTCGCCGGTCTTGTACGAGAGAAAGCTGTGGCCCGCGACGTTGTCATGTTGGGGCTGGCCGCCCCAGAACGTGGCCTGGCTCATGGCGCGGAAATCGGCAATGGCTACCCCGGGGAGTGCCCCGAACTTGAACGGGACATAACAGGTGGTCTCGGTGACGCCGGTCGAGCTGTGGAAGTAGTCCATCCATGCCCCCAGCGACGAGAACTGCTTGACCATGTGGCGGCCCCAATTCTGATAGAGATGGAGCGACGTGACCTCGCGGGATTCGTTGGCAGAGAGTGTCATTGGGAAATAAGTCTCGCTGAAGGATGTGTCGCGAGGATTGTAGAATTTCTCTTCTTTCTCGCCGCCGAAGTTTTTGGATATCTGGACGGTAAGCGGGAGGGGATGACCCTTGGAATCGAGCAAGACGCCGCCTTCGACACTACCCCGGTTGCCGCGCACGGTTTCGTGGCAAATGTAGATGGTACGGGGCACATCATCGTTGGTCACGCGGAACCGGGCCGTTTCGTAACGGTTGGGGTGGTGGTAAAAGTGGCCCTGGAACCCGCCCGTGCTTACCGTGCCGAGGGTGTAGCATCCGCGGACCGCGTCGTAATGCATGGGCTCGACGGCGTCGAGATTGTCGAAGGCTTCGGCGCCCAGCGGGGGGTTCTCGCCGAAAAGGGGGAACGCGAAAAAGGCTTTTTCGCCCTTCGCCAGCGGCTGCGCTTCAAATGCCGCTGGGGCAATGCCCGCGACACGCGTTTCCGAGAGCGCAAAATCCTCGGTGGCGTGCCACGTGATCGAGGCCAGCAGCTTGTCAGGGTAGCAATACAGCGCAAGGTCGCCCTTGAGCGGGGCGAGGGCGCCGTCGGAAGTCGCAGCCTGGATGTCGAACCAATGCACCTCGCAGAAATAGGGACCGCGGCGGTAGAGATTGATGCGCGAATTGGGCGCGGCATTCTTCGTGGTGTAGACCGTGCCGGCGGTATCGGTAATCTCGAGGGACAGCCATTCCCTATCTGTGTCCGGGTCGATAAGCCGGTGGGGCGTTCGGAGTTCCCCGCGCAGGCGGTATTTTTCAGCGTTGATTTCGAAGCCCGTACGGGAACCGTCGGTGTAGCAGACCTCGAGGGCCGGGCGCTGCGGCCAGCAGTACGTGTTGAAGTCCTCCTCCCACGTTGCGTGGGCGAAGAAACAGACCAAGGCCGCCGTGAAGAGAACCGGGAAAATGCGCGCGATCATGAAGCCGTTCCTTGTTATGCGGGGATTTTAGGGACCCTTGCACGGCCATATTACCATGCACGGCAAGCCGTTGCGATAAGTTTCAAACACATTCGCAGTCCGGAGATGTTTTCCGCGAGTGACGAAAGCCGCGCGAAGACACCATGAGATTTGTGGTTTGTTCTCCGTGGTCGCCGTGGCTCTGTGGTTGATTCTTCCCAGGCTTTCAAGGCCCTCCTTGGTCCATTTCCCTAGGGACTGTCCCTACCGTCGCCTGTCCCGTCACGCGTGCCCTTTTCCG
>JAWODE010000305.1:0-5621 GCA_046483455.1 Candidatus Hydrogenedentota bacterium
CCCGCTTGAGCTGGGGCTTGAGCACGTGGCAGGGGCCGCAGGTGGGTGAGGTGTAGACCACCAGTAGGGGCCGCTCGCTGTCGTGGTAAAGCTTGCGCAGGGCATAGCCCCCTTTCTGCCAGAGGGCATCGGGGTTGAAGTTGGCCTCATCGCTCTCGGCGGTGTGCTTCGGCTCGCCCACCTCCTGGGGCTCCAGCGCCTCGCGCTTCACCTCCACCGCCAGGTTGTGGTGGCTGAGCCAGCGCTCGGCGGCCAGGGCTGCCTGGCAGCCGCTGCCGGCGGCGGTGACGCCCTGCCGCCACTCGGCGTCGGCCACATCGCCGGCGGCGAACACGCCCTCGACGCTGGTTTCCGGGCGCCCCGGCCTGGTCACCAGATAGCCGTGGGCATCCACCTCCAGCTGGTCGCGCACGAGGCGGGTGTTGGGGGTGTGGCCGATGGCGTAGAAGAGGCCCTTCACGGGCAGCTCCTCGGTGTCGCCTGTGATCGCGTCGCGCAGGGTGATCGCCTCCATCCAGTCGCTGCCGCTGCAGTCGGCCACCTGGCGGTGCCAGTGCACGGTGATCGCGGGGTTGGCCAGCACCCGGTCGGCCATGGCCTTGCTGGCGCGCAGTTTGTCGGAGCGCACGATCAGGTGCACGTGGTCGCCGTACTTGGTGAGGTACACGGCCTCCTCGCAGGCGGAGTCGCCTCCGCCCACCACGGCCACGGCCTGGTCGCGGAACTGGGGGGGGCCTCTGCCGGGCCATCTCTGGCGTTACGCGTTCTTGAAATAGAGTCGCTATTCCTGCGAACGCGCGCCTTGTAGCTGCCGCGGCGTGGTTGATGGGCGCGGGAGGCACAGGCGGGGTGCTCGGGGGACTGCCCCGTGAAGCCTACTTTTGCCTTTCCATGTTTTCTTACGCTGTGTTGGCGGCGCTTGGGGCCGACCGCGTGCTGCGGCCCCGCCGCGATTATCATTCCCCCAGCGTATGGCCGGTGGCTATTGTAGTATTCGCGGCGCTCATGGGCGTGTTCTATATGGCGGGGAGCCAGGGCAGGGGCTATATCATTGCTTTCGCCGTCCTGCTGGTCCCCTTTCTTCTGCTGCGAAAGACGTGGGTGTCCGTGTTGGTATCCTGCGCGATCGCTTTGCTGGGGTTTATTGAACTCACTGTGGCCAACGTCAATGCCTACGGCCATCCATACCAGGATTTTCAGGAGCACCTGAACGGCTATAGCGAATCTATCGAATTGGCGCGGGAACGGGCCCTCGGCGCCCGGGTCGTAGTCGCGTCGCGACCGCTGGAATACGGCTTGCCGGACAATCTCGGGATGCTCGCACCGGTGAACGTTGTGGGCGGCCGGAATTTATTTGCCTCGCGCGAACATGCCGAATGGTGGTCGCGCCTCCGGCAGACCGGTACAAGCTCCGAGGCCGTGGCATCGTGGGATGTGTCACCGGACGCAAAACAGCCGTCATTGCTTAATTTCATGGCGGCAAAGGTGGTGCTGGCTTCGCCGGAATCGTGGATAGGTGCCGAAACCTGGAGCGACGCCGGACTTCACCTCCGCGAAGTGCAGGCATCGGTGCGCGGCCGCATCCTCGCCAACGAATCGGCCCTTCCGCGCGCGTTTTGGGTGCCGAAATGGCGTATGGCCGAGACAGTCACGGCTGCATTGGATACTATGGGCGAGGCGGATTTCGAACCTGCAGAGGAGTGCATCGTGGCGGCAGTGCACGGCTCGTTCATGGAAAAGTTCCAGGAACGAATGCCCGTACCCTCGGAAAAACCGGGCAGCGAGGTGGTCGCGGCCTTGCTCGACGAGTCGGGAGATAAACAGACGGCGAGTTCTGTGGTAACAGCGGCGGATGAAGACAGTACCGCGTCCCGGTCGGGGGCGTCCGCCTGTTCCCTGGAAGAACTTTCGCCCGAGCGCGTAGCTGTTCACGTCAAGGCGCCCCAGGCGGGTATCGTCGTGCTCGGTGACTCGTTTGGGAGGGGATGGCGGGCCACCCTGGATGGGGCGCCGTGCGAAATACTTCGCGTGAACGGAATCTTTCGCGGCGTCGCCACGCCCGCCGGCAGCCACGATATCGAGTTTACTTATCGGCCCGCATCCTTGGTTATCGGTTTGGCCGTATCGCTGTTTGGGGTGGCATTACTGTTCGGCTCGGCCCTGAGTTTCGCCTACCGCCGTTCTTGAGCGTTGTCCCCTTCAGAGTTCGATGTTCCTCCTTCGCGTCCTTCGCATCGGATGCGATTGGACATGCACCAAGACACCGAGGATTTTGATAATAGAACGCGTGCGAAAATAGCATTAAGCGAGGCTTCTCCTGTGGCACAAACGTTAGGGGGGCCTTCGCTGAAGAGAATGCGAAATCAGCCTTGCCGAGACAAGGGACGCTGCGGCCCAGCAAATTCAACGAAGAGCCGTCGATCACGGTGACTTTCTCGCGAGGAATGTAAGGGCTGCCTTTTTAAGTGATTTAGGGATAAGAATTTGTAGGACATCCGTGGATTTGGTGTGGCGGCGTTGACATACCTTCAAAAAGGTATGTATAATTCAGGCCAATATTGCAGACAAAGACTGAAAAGAGGGGCCAGGTCTGGCATCCAGGGCCATGGCGTAGTCGGCATTCCGCGACGAAATATGTTGAGAAGAAAAGCAAACAGGGACGCTTATTAAATTGTGTGAACTGGAACACCGTTCTGCTTTTCACGCCTAACCTCCTGTCCCTTCCCCGCCGGACGCTCCGCCCTCACGCGCGTCCGGCGGGGACCGCCCTGGGATGAGAATGCCGGTTGTGAAGGGCGAAATGTTTTACGAAGGAGAATTTTCGTGAAGGATACTAAAATCGTAAGCGTAACCAACATCGGGTCGGTCACGGTTGTTTCCCCGCATTGTTCGTCTCTTATGGATGGGCGGGATTGGACACCTGTTTTGAGGCAATTGCGGGCGCTCGCGGAGGATAGCGAAGCGGCCCATGTTCTGTTGGATTTGCAGCAGGTCGAACATTTATCGATCAGGGTTGTGATGGAGCTGGAAGAATTCGTTCGGGACCTTGTGGTTCGGGGAGGCCTGTTGCGGTTTTGTGCATTACGTGAACCGCTACGCGATATTTTCAAGCTGGTGTGTCTCGAACACCTCGATCTGGGGGAGAGCGTACCCGATGCATTGCCTCGGTATGTTTCCCTTCTCCGGCGAATGGCCCGGGATGGCTCTGCATTTTCACTAAACACTGCAAATTAAATCCGCGGTCTATTGTCGGCCCACCGGTTCCACGGATGCGGTGTGGAGCCCAAGCAGAAATCGATGCTTAGAAAAAGCGACGGCGGCAAAGACCTCTTTACGCCAGCGCGGCCCCTGCTCGCACCAAGATATCGAAAAAGAGCGCAGTCTTTTTGAGAAAGAATGTGAAAAGACACTGCAAGGACGTGGAGAGTCCGGGAGGCGTTTTTGTAAAGGAAGCAGCGCACAATGAGATTGGGAGACGGACGTGGCGCTATGGGAAAAAGGACGTGTCCGCCCATTTGACGTACCTTCCTGAAGGTATGTACACTTCAGCGCAATTTCCCTGGTGCATAGAGCAAAAAAGGTAAACAGCGCGCGTTCATGGGAAGAAAGACAAAAGAAGAGGCAGAGGAAACACGACGCAATATTCTGCTTGCTGCCTTGGATGTGTTGAGCGAAAAAGGCTATTCGCGCACGACGTTTGTAGATATCGCGAAACGCATTGGAATGACGAAAGGCGCCGTGTATTGGCATTTCAAGGACAAACCTTCGCTCTTAGCGGCTTTGATGCATGAAATGCGCGAGCGGGAAGATGCCTTGGTGGCCGAAAACGTATCCGAGATCATGTCACTCGACGACCTCAAATCCTATTTTTTAAGTCGCATTCGTGTCTTAACGCAAGATGCGCAATGCCGGAAGTTCGCTTTCTTTCTCCTGTTGCAGATGGAATGGTCCGTTGAGGTCATGGCGGCGGTTCGAGAAGAGATAACCCGGTTCCGTGAAGAACCCTTTGCCGAAATCCGGCCCATTCTTGCCGCGGCTAAGAGCCGTGGAGAACTCGCGGAGCCTATCGATATCACCGCAGCCAATGACATTCTGGTTAGCACATGGGTGGGGCTGCTCATGGCCCATTTTCAGGGCATTTCGTCGACGGAGCCGGTAGTTGCGGCGGATGCCGCTTTCGAAGCGTTGATAAACACTCTTAAAGCAAAAGGCAACCGGAACGATGAAGGAGATTTCTCTTGACGAATGAGACCAATGCAGACAAGGGTGGGGCGCCACCCCGCCGCGTCAGCCGGCTTGCGGTATTGGCCCAAGCTGCCGCTATTCCCCTGTTGCTTGCGGCCGGCTGGTTTTTAAGAGGTTTGATACCTTCCGGTCCGATGGGAGCTATGCCCGGTATGATGGGCGGTCCCGCCGGTCCGCCGGCCGTCATCGTGGCTCCGGTAACGGAGGGCCCTGCCGAGGCGCCCCAGGAATTCGTGGGGTACGTCGAAGCCATCGAAACTGTGAACCTTATGCCGCAGGTCCCCGGGTATTTGGAGACGGTTCATTTCGAAGAGGGCACGATGGTTACCGCCGGTGATTTGCTTTTCACCATCGAGAAGGCCCCCTTCGAGGCGCGTGTAGTGCTTGGTGAGGCGGCTGTGCAACGCGCCGAGGCCAACGTTCCCGCCGCCGAGGCTGATTTGGAATCCGCCAAAGCCAACCTCGTCCGTGCCGAAAAATATTTCCAACGCCTCAAAAACGCCGATGAACGCAGTGTCGTGCAAGCCGAGATGGACAAGGCATCGGCGGATTTCGAGCAGGCGAAGGCGCGTGTGAAACAGGCCACCGCCGCGGTGCAACAGGCCAAAGCGGCGCTTGAAGAGGCGAAAGCCAACCTGAGCCTGGCCCGTATCGACTTGGGCTATGCGGAGATTCGCGCGCCCATCACGGGGCGTATTGGCGAGGCCCTGGTGACGGAGGGCAACTACGTAACGCCGGCCAGCGGAGCCTTGGCGCGCATCGTGCAGGTGGATCCCATTCGCGTGGTGTACTCGATGTCCGATCGGGATTATACGGAGTTGATGAAGCTCATCAACGAGGATCCGGCGGCGGTGAAACTACGGCTGCGCTTGCCCGACGGGACCGTGTATCAAGACTCGGGATGGTGGAGTTTTGCAGACAACAAAATGAACCCGGCGACGGGGACCATCGCGATCCGCGCACGATTTGAGAATCCCGAGGGTCTGCTGGTTCCGAAGACGAATTTGATGGTGCTTGCACAGCCTGCCGAAACCCAAACCGCGCCGCAGGTCCCCTCCCAGGCCGTCATGGCCGATCAGAGCGGGGAATTCGTGTACGTCGTAAATGCCGATGGTGTAACCGAAGAAAGGCGTGTTTTGCTTGGCGCAGAAATGGACGGACACCGAATTGTGGAAGACGGACTTGCCCCCGGGGAGCAAGTGATCGTGCAAGGGCTGCTGAAAGCGCAGCCTGGAGAGCCGGTCGAGGCCACCGTGGCCCCAACCGCCTCGAAAGGAACCTAATCCATGCTGGCACGCATATTCATAGCGCGGCCGCGCTTCGCCATGGTCATCAGTATTGTCTTGACCTTGGCAGGTACGATTGCCATGTTCGCC
>JAWODE010000597.1:0-2970 GCA_046483455.1 Candidatus Hydrogenedentota bacterium
CAATTCCGCCAAGGCCTCTTCGAGAATCGCCGCTTCGATATCCCGGCGCTCCGTATTGGCTCGGTCAAGCTCGCGTGCAATAGGCTCGGCCGCTTCCAGGGACTCCGCCAGCATGAGGTCTATCCCGCTGTTGCCGTCCCCGAGACGCCCCCCGGCATTGATGCGCGGAGCGAGTTGATAGACAACATTGCGCGCCGTCAGCGTTTCCAGATTTACGCTGGAAACCTGAGCCAATTTCATGAGCCCGGGACGCAGTTTGGCAGGCGCTTCACGCAGTCCCAACGCCACCAGAATCCGGTTCTCCCCCTTGAGGGGGACAATATCCGCAATGGTCCCCATGGCAACGAGATCTAAATCATTCCTTTTGCCCGTGAGGGCGGTAGCCAGTTTGAAGGCCACGGCCGCCCCGCATATGTCGTGACACGGATGGCCGGGGCCGTCAAGCTTGGGATTAACAATGATATCCGTGTGTGGAAGGCTGTTTTCGGGCTCATGATGGTCGGTGATGAGCAGTTCAATGCCCACTTCCCGGGCAGCGTCGGCTGCCCCCCATGCGCTGATTCCGTTGTCCACGGTAACGATCAGGTCGATCTTCTCGTCGCGGGCCTGGGAGACTCGTTCCGGGCTGATTCCATAGCCTTCTTGCAACCGGTTCGGCATATCGTACATGCACGAGTGAATGCCATACTCTCTGAGCGCGTTGTATAGAATCGCCGTTCCCGTGATGCCATCGACATCGTAATCGCCGAAAACGAGCACCTTTTCCTCTCGCTCGCGGGCGATGCGCAGGCGCTCCACTGCGCGGTCGACGCCACCGAGGTCAAAAGGATCGGAAAGGTATTCGGCGGAAGGATTGAGAAATTGGTATCCGAGTTCCGGCGTCGTGGCCCCGCGTATCGAGAGCAATTGGGCCAGCAGCGGCGGAATCTCGAGTTCTTTGGCCAACGCCCGAATCACACCGCGTTCGTTGGGCGCGTACGACCACGCTGCCAGATTCCTGCCCGAATTCACAATATCCCCCGCACGATATCGACAATCGCACTGACCGTCTCGTCAAATGTGAGGTGCGTCGTATCGACAAGCCGGGCATCCTCCGCCTTACGTAACGGAGATACGGTCCGAGTCATGTTTTTTTGGTCGCGTTTCTGGACTTCTCGTTTCAATTCCTCCATGTCCACCTGGACGCCTTTTTCGGCGAGTTGCGCCGCGCGGCGTCGCACTCGTTCATCAACGGATGCATCCAGATAAATCTTCCAACGAGCTTTTGGAAACACCACGGTTCCCATGTCGCGCCCCTCAGCCACCGTAGGACGGCGCGCTCCAAACGCCCGCTGCAATGTCACCAGATGCGCCCGAACGCCCGGTAAATGGTCCAGTTTGAAAATCTGACGCGTAATCTCGGGAGTTCGAATCGCGTCCGTGACATCTTGGCCGCCCACCACGACCCGCAATTCGCCGTCCTGCTCCGACATGTCGAGGGGCATCTCGCGTGTTGCGGCAGTAAGGGCGGCTGGGTCATCGAGGTCCACCTCTTGCTGAATGGCCCACCATGTCGCCGCGCGGTACATGGCGCCCGTGTCTAAATAGGCAAAATCGAGCTTGTCCGCCACGCAGCGGCCCACCGAACTCTTTCCGGCGCCTACCGGCCCATCAATGGCCACAATCTCTGTGATCTCCGCGCACACCGGCGTATTTTCATCCCTTCGCGAAAACCCCATTGGGGCAGACAATACACGGCAGGCACTTGCTGCCACCTATCCGGACGCCCCCACGAGTACGTACCACAAAGCCTACCACGGACTATGGTCCTGCCTCAACGATAGACGTGAACCGCCGCTGGTAGGTCTTGAAGGCATTTCCTGAATCTGGCACCACCAGGCGTGCGCTCTCCTGCGGTTTTTCTTGTTCCGAGGCAATCATGTCGGCGGACAGTACCACGCCGCCCTCGAACCGGCCGGATACCCGCGGTCCTTCTCCGGTATCCGCTTTCTCGAGGGTTACCACGACATGGTGTTCTAAGCGAAGACGCTCGGCCTTGTCATCAAACTCCCGGCGCAGGTCATGCAATTCCCGGCGGCGCTCTTCCGCGGTCTGCTGCCGCTTTTCGATGGTACGGCAGAGAGTGGATACGACATTGCTGGCGACCTTCCTGGCTAAGGGGGTCTCCGGGGAGTGAGCGTCCGCCGCGGCCAATATTTCTTGGAGCATGCGTTCCGGCGAGTGCACATCGGCGGCTGAACGGAGGTATTTTCCGAGGTTCAACTGGGCCCGGAGCCCCGCTTCGCGTTGTTGTACTTGTTCGATAAGCCGGTTGCGTTCCTCGACCCACCGTCGGAGTTCCTCCCGGATACGCGCCAGCGAAGAAGCCGCAAGGCGATTACCGGGCAAACCATTCCGAAACCCATCACGAATGTCGGCAACCCGCTTCATGAACGCGTGGACATCGCGCTCGTCAGACGCCATCGAGCCCAACTCGGTCAGGACGGCATCGGCCACGCCGAACATAACGTCAATCTCCCCATGGGCGCCCGCCGCACCTCTCCCGAGAATTCCGGACCGTTCGGCCGCGCGCTCTCCAATGGCGTAGGCCATCCCCAAAAGCCCCTGAATAATGCGGTCGATGATGTCGAGCCTGCCTTTGCCACGCCGAATGGCGTCCGCCTGTTTTTGCGTAGCTTCGTTGGTCAGGATGAAATACAGCGCATTCTCTGAAAGGCGCTCAATTTCACTATCAAGACATTTGATAACCCACTCGAGGGTGAGGATGCGCGTCTTCAGCCGGAGGACCTCCGACGAAAGCCGGGATGCCTCGTTGGTAGGCGTCCCCCCGAAATCGCCCGCCGTTAAGTGCTTCCGAAAAATGATCTCGAGCGGCAGGGCGGGCGTGGCGCGGAACCGGCCACCCGTCAAGCAACGCGACATCTGAATGCGCCCGCCGAGCACTTCCTCGTGAACGTCTATGTCGCACGC
>JAWODE010000376.1:0-10609 GCA_046483455.1 Candidatus Hydrogenedentota bacterium
CTTTAGTTTTGTCGCTTGAGAGGTATTCTATCCTACTACAGCTTACCTCTTTTTACGACAATAAAGCTTCATCGCTTTGATAAATTCCGCAACCGCCCGGCTGAACTCTCGAATGCATGCTTTATCGGGAAGTGCCGCCAAAGCTCCGGCAAGGCGCCCGACGCGGGCTCCCGCCGCCTCGATGACTTCTAGGACACGAGGGTTCCGCCGCCTGTATTGGGCGGTTTCGCGGTCGCCTTCTTCGCTTACACGTTCAAAATCTCGGCGCAACCGCTCCAGTCGCTGTCCCCATTGCGAATGCCCGGCCACGATGCCCGCAAGCCTGCAAACCACTGGAAACGCCCCGGAAATGGCCGCACCGACGCCATCGGCATCCATCCACGGGGAAATAAGCAGATCGACAATCTCCCCGTGCCGCCAGGTACTCGAAGCTTCCAAGGCATCCAATACAAACGCGCACACCGAACTCGTTTCGAGCTTCTCTTCCCCATACAACCGGAGGGGAATCCCAAATTCGCGCGCCATGGAACGAAGCGTCGCCCGTACCTCGTCCATGTTCGGGTAGACTATCGCAATTTCCGCGGCGGGCACCCCCTCGAGAATCAGCGTTTTGACGGCCCGCCCGATCGTTTCGGCTTCTTCGGTAACTCCCCCACAAGGAACAACTTCGATATTTTGCGGCAATCCATCCGGAGAGGGGGCTTCGCCGCGCCATAACAGGTACCTTGACGCATACTCGGTCAACGTTGCAGGTTCTTTCGATTCCAGGCATTCCGGCACTGTGCCGAATACCTTTGCGAGACGCCTGAGCGTGCGCCGCTGCAACCTGTAGAGATCGTGTGCACTCGGGGCCATGTCCACCCGCATCGAGAACACCAAATGCGGTACCCGCTTTCCAAGCGCCGCAATCAAGTTGAACTCGGACTCGGTGAAATCGTCGAATCCGTCAAAAGCGATAAGCTCGACACCAGCAAGCCGTTCGATATCGCGCGTCTCTTCGAGGATGCGGCGCGCCTGCCAATAAATGCCGATACGGTCGTAAGCATCATGTTCGATGAGGGCCTCCTGATACGCCTTATAGGCCGGGGCCACCACGCTATCCAGAGGAATGGGATGCTTTCGACGCCCAATCCGCTCAATGAATTCCTCCGGTTCGACGGCCGCCTGTTTCAAGTCCTGGATAACACGCAGGAGGTGATGGAGAAACCCTTCGGTGTCGATCTCGGGACCGGTTCCATTGAGGTCCCCCGCTGCACGAAGACGCGCCAGTGCCCCCTCGAGCATCAGCCGGCGCTCGACTTCGCTAAGCCGCACCGCCGCGGGCTTAGTTTCCACCAGAATAGCCTCGGCGAACGACTCGAGCGTCAGCACAGGCTCCCCCCATGCTCCCGGCCCATCCACTCCAAGCAACAACGCTTCCCGGCGTTTACGGGCGAACTGCTGCGTGGGCGTCAGGAGCAGCGCGTGCCCCCAGCGCTGGTAGAGCATACGGTCCAATTTCTCTGTGCGCGCCGACGATTGCGTTCCCGCGAGCACTTCGACGCCCGCCATATTTACAGCTCCTCGTAGTCCTTGATCTCGTAATGGTAGCCCTGTTCCGTAAGGAAAAGCTGCCGCTTCACGCTGAAATCCTGATCGCACGTGTCGCGCGACACCAGCGAGTAAAAATGCGCAACGGACCCATCTTCCTTCGGCCGCAGAATCCTGCCCAGCCGCTGGGCCTCTTCCTGCCGCGAGCCGAACGTCCCCGAAACCTGCACCGCCACGTTCGCATCCGGCAAATCGATGGCGAAATTGGCCACTTTCGATACGACCAGCAGCTTTTGCTCGCCTTTCCTGAACGCTTCATACAAGGCCTCGCGCTTTTTGTTCGAGGTTTGCCCCGTAATGAGCGGCGCCTTCAGCGTCTTGGCTAAAGCCCGCAATTGGTCCAGGTATTGCCCGATGATAAGAATATTGTCGCCCTTGTGCCGCTGGACAATATCGCGGCAGATGCTGGCCTTTATCGGATTCGTTGAAGCAATACGGAATTTGCCGCGCTTGTCCGTAATCGCGTAACGGTATCGTTCATCCTCGGGCAGAGGGATGCGCACTTCCGTACACGTCGCCGCAGCGATCCATCCCTGCTTTTCGAGGACCTTCCAAGGCACATCGTATTTTTTGGGTCCAATCAGGCTGAAGACATCGTCCTCGCGGGCATCTTCGCGAACCAGCGTAGCGGTCAAGCCCAGCCGACGCCGCGCCTGCAACGTTGCCGTGGCCCGGAATACCGGCGCCGGCAACAAATGCACTTCGTCGTATATCACCAGCCCCCAATTGCCCCGATCAAACAAGCCGAAATGTTCGAAATCCCTATCCTTGGACTTGCGATACGTCAACACCTGGTATGTCGCCATGGTAACGGGGCGGATTTCCTTCGCATCCCCGCTGTACTCGCCGATCTGCTCGGCCTCGAGAGTGGTTTTGTCAAGCAATTCACTCTTCCATTGGCGTAACGCCACCGTGTTGGTAGTGAGAATCAGTGTTTGCGTCTGCAGACGGTGCATAGCCCCGATACCGACGATCGTTTTGCCGGCGCCGCATGGAAGCACAATAGCGCCGCTACCCCCTTGATTCGAGCCCCCCGCGTAAAAAGCATCTACGGCTTCGTTTTGGTACTTCCGCAGCGAAAAGTCCTTGCCGGAAAGCGTCTCGTCGCGCAACTCGAAAGGCAGCGGAGCCCCTGTCACGTACCCCGCTAAGTCCTCGACGGGAAATCCCAGCTTGATGAGCGCGCACTTGAGGTTGCCGCGCTCGAGCGGTTTCACGATGACCCGGCGGCCGTCTTCCATACCCTCGATAAAAGGCTGCAACGATTTCTGCCGTTTCAACTGGGTCACGAGGAGCGCATCGTCGGACTCCAGCACCAGCATCCCATCCTCGCGCTTGTAGAGTTTGAGACGCCCGTACCTCGAGACCGTATCCCGAATCTCGAACAGGATGTTATCGGGCACCTCGTATTTACTGTATTCCTTAAGGTGCGCGATCATTTCCTCCGCCGACATACCCGCCGCGGCGGCGTTCCACAACGACAATGGCGTTATCCGGTAGGTGTGGATGTGTTCGGGAGATTTGATCAGTTCGGCGAACGGCGCAATCGCATCGCGCGCATCCTCGAAACAAGGGCTATCCGTCTCGAGCAGAATGGAACGATCGGATTGTACAATGAGTGGATTGTTGCGTTGGACTTCCATAGGCTTTTTAGGTGCCCGTTCGCCGGACCCCCCGTCGTGTGGCTATCGTAACCATCGAGAACAGCCGCACCTTTCGCAAGGCGCGTATCCGGGTGATTGTACCAAAAGGAAAGGACAAGTGTGTATCCCAATCGCCGGATCCCAATCGCGGGATAATACACGTAAATTCGAGAGAACTGTTTGACAACCGCTGACAAACGCTGTGTTTCGCAACACCCAGCAGGTGAAGTTGGGGCAAGAACATTCCTCGAACTTTTGCTTTTCCAAAAACGACACGATAGTCACTCCGGACGTAGCGTCTGGCCTTGCGCCAGACGTCCGGGGTTCCAAAACGCCTGGCACAAGGCCAGGCGCTACACGTTAACGGAAAACGCAGAACGGTTCTCTTGTAGTACTGCGCGGTTATGGCAGTCCGCGTGATCCGCGCAGTTCCCATTTGGCGCATCTTACTCGGCGATCAGGCTTCGGGGGTCCCCTTGACATCTCGCCGGTACTCTTGTTGTGATGGAGCCGCGGAACAGTCACGAGCCCATCATCCCCTCAGAAAGGAGGCTCGACATGTTAAGAAAATCTCATTCCCGCGGGGCGAAGTTCGCACTCGTGTGTTTCCTGGCCGGGTTTTTGAGTTTAGGCGCATTGGCTGAAGATACCGATGCCTTTAAAGCGGCCCGCCTGCGGATGGTCGAGCAGGACATCGAGCGCTCGGGCTGGGCACGGGAGGGCATCGAGGACGAAAAAGTGCTGGAAGCCATGCGTACGGTCCTCCGGCACGAATTTGTGCCCGCCTCGCGCAGAGACGATGCTTATTCGGACCGCCCCTTGCCCATCGGCCACGGGCAGACTATCTCGCAACCTTACATCGTGGCTTATATGACCGAGATGCTCAAACTCGAGCCCGACTTCAAGGTATTGGAAATCGGTACAGGTTCAGGTTACCAGGCCGCTGTGCTGGCGGAAATCGTCAAACAGGTCTACACCATCGAGATTATCGAACCTCTCGCCAAGCGCGCCAAGGAGACGCTCAAAGAACAGGGTTACGAAAACGTCACCGTAAAACACGGCGACGGGTACTTTGGTTGGTCTAAGCACGCCCCCTTTGACGCGATCATCGTCACCGCGGCGGCCAGCCACATTCCGCCGCCGCTGGTCGAGCAGCTCAAACCGGGAGGCCGGATGGTCATCCCCGTGGGGCCACCGCTCCAAACCCAAAACCTCATCCTGCTCGAGAAACTCGAGGACGGCACAATACGCCGCAAGAGCGTCATGCCTGTGCGCTTTGTGCCCCTCACGCGTAAACAGGAACAAGAAGACGCGGAATGAGGCGCACAAATCCATCCGTATTGCTGAGCGTTTCCGTTGGGCTCCTCAGCGCCGTTGGCATTGCCTTCCAGATCGTGCTGATGCGGATTCTGTCCATCGCGCAGTGGCACCATTTCGCGTACATGATCATCAGCCTGGCGATGCTCGGTTTCGGCGCAAGCGGGGCGCTTCTTGCTCTTTTCAGAAAGTCGTTTCAAGGTCGTGAGCGCACCGTGCTCCAGTGGTCGGCGCTGGCACTTTCATGCGTGGTGCCCGCGAGTTACACCCTGAGCCAGTACGTACCCTTCGAGACATTCGAGTTAATATCCCAGCGCGGCCAGCTTCTGCGCCTTTTCATTCTCTATCTCCTGCTTTCCGTGCCGTTCTTCCTGGTGTCGACGTACATCACATGCGCGTTCCTACTCGTGTCGCGCTCCGTCGGGACGCTGTATGCCTGGAATATGGCCGGCTCGGGTCTCGGGGCTCTGCTCGCCGTGGGGTTGCTCTATATTGCCGCCCCCGCGGGCTGGCCGGTGCTGGCGGCCCTTACCGCGATGGGCATGGCCGCGTGGATTCTCGCCGGTCTTGACGGGCCCGCATGGCTGCGCCAAAAGCCCTGGACCGTATTATTGCTCGTCGTCCCTGCCGTTCTGCTGGCCCTGGCCGTCATGACCCCTGTGCGCGTCTCTCAATACAAGGGCTTGTCCTATGTCATGGATTTCCCGGACGTAGAAGTGGCCGCGCGTCGGTTCAGTCCCCTTTCAACGGTCACCGCGGTGCGTTCCGACATGATTCGCGAGACTCCCGGCGAAATTACCGCCTATCCCATGAGCGAATTGGGGCCTTTGCCCGAACAAATCGGGCTGTTTTTCGATGCAGGCTCGGTGTCGCCCATCAATCATTTTGACGATCTCGCCGATCTCGCCTACTTGGATTACGTCACCGGGTCCGTCGCGTACCGGCTTGTGGACTCCCCAAAAACATTGGTCATCGGTCCCGGCGGCGGAAGCGATGTCCTCGCCGCACTGTACAACGATGCCCGGCATGTCACCGCCGTCGAAGTCGATCCGTCCGCAATCGAGCTGGTGCGCTCGACCTTCGCCGATTTCGCAGGTGGCTTGTACCAGCGGCCGGACGTCACGCCGGTGCTGGCCGAAGGCCGGGGCTATCTTCAGGCGCACGATACGCAATACGATCTGATTCAAGTGCCTCTGTTTGGGTCGTTCACGGCCGCCGCCTCAGGAGTGCATGCCCTGAACGAGAGCTATCTGTACACGGTCGACGCCTTCGAACTGTTTTTTCGGCGCCTCACACCCGAAGGGGTTCTTGCGATCAATTGCTGGCTCAAAACCCCGCCGCGTGACGCCATCAAGGTCTTCGCAACCGCCGTCGAGGCCCTGCGCAACGAGGGTATCGCCGAGCCCGGCCGGCACCTTGTGATGATTCGATCACTCAACAATTCAACGCTGGTGGTCTCGAAAGTTCCTCTCTCCGCCGCCGACGTGGAAGCCGTCCGCGCGTTCTGCGAATCCCGCAGTTTCGATCCCTGTTATTTCCCCGGCATTCGCGAGGACGAGACCAACCGCCGCGTTCAGCTCTCGCAGGGGCCGGTGTACTACCGGGCGGCCCAGGCCCTCGTATCACAACATCCCGAGGATTTCTACGAAACCTATCTATTCCATGTACGCCCGGCGACGGATATGCGCCCCTATTTCTTTCGATTCTTCAAGTGGTCGACGCTGCCGCGCCTCGTGAAAGGCATGGGGGTCGCGTGGACGCCTTTCGTCGAATGGGGATACGTGGTGCTCATCGCGACCATTATCCAGGCGGCCGTCGCGAGCGCGGTCTTTATTCTGGCTCCACTGGTTGTGTTGGGTAGAGCCCCCGCTACGAAAGGATTCAAACGCTGGGTCATCCTGTATTTCGCGTTGCTGGGCATGGCCTACATGTTTCTCGAGATTGTCTTCATGCAGCGGTTCATGCTGTTTCTGGCTTATCCGGTCTACGCCGTGGCCGTTGTGCTGACGTCGTTTCTGTTCTTCTCGGGTCTTGGGAGTTACGCCGCCGGCCGCATGACGCAACGTCCCGCACGGAATGTCGCCATCGCCGTGCTCGGAATCGTTTGCCTGGCGGCGCTGTATCTCCTGCTTATGCAGCCCGTGTTCAATGCGTTGGCAGGCCTTCCCGATGCCGCAAAGATCGTTTTGAGCGTCGTGGGCCTGGCGCCCTTGGCGTTCTGCATGGGAATCCCTTTTCCACTGGGATTACAAGCCGCGACCAACCAAGCCGACGCCTTGCTTCCGTGGGCTTGGGGCATTAACGGCTGCGCTTCCGTCATGGGCGCAACACTCGCCACGGCGGCTTCGGTCCATCTCGGGTTCCGGGCCGCGGTGCTGATTGCGTTGGTATGTTACGTCCTCGCCACGCTCATTATCCGGCCCCTCGCGCGCACGGCATAGCCAAACGCACAAATCCCGCCAGGGTCGTAGTCGGTGAATTCGCCGCGGTTTTCCCAGGAGATAAAAAAGGTGTTCGGGCAAAGGGACTGTACCACCCAGAGGGACGCGCGCCGCGTGACAACCGCGTGGACTGTCCCAAGCGATGCGCAGTTCAATCGAAAAACCCTCGGGACAGACCCCGGTTTGCTCTGCAAACCATTGTGTCAGTCCCGGGTTTTTCGGCATAGGGAGAGACGAATTGGACGTGCCCCGCGTCATTGTGCAGCATTTCGTGTGATGATAGACTGCGGTGTCGATACCATTTCTGCATGTGGCTTCAAAAAGGGGAGAACCATAGATGCGACCACTCGCGTTTACAAGCCTTGTCCTTGTTTTGAGCGTTTTCGGGGCTCTGGCCCAGCCTTCCGTCCCACGGCAGCCCGTTCCTGTGTGGACTGAACAGAACCTCTCTTCTCCCGACGGCCGCTTTCACCTCGGCCACGGCGGCGCGGAGGTGGCGATTTGGGGCCGCGGCAGCGAAAAATACGCCCGTGCCTATTTCGATGAATTTTTACCCGCCCTTTTCGAGCGTTATCTCGAAATCGACGAGCCGCTTGCGCACGATTCACGCATCGAGTGGATATTCACGGGACCGCTTGCGGGCTTTACCGTTACCGTCGAGCCGTCAAGGCTCCAAGTCACCCAACACTTTTACGACTCCTTCGCGCTGAACACGCTCGACGACAATGACGTCAAGGCGGGGCGCCATCCCGAAAAAACCTGGCGCACGTCGGAGGCCGCACTCGAGAACCCGGTTCGCTCGGTGTCGGTCACGCTGGACCATCGGCTCGGCCTTATCGTTGGCGTCAACGGCGCCGAAGTGCTGCGCCAGGTTTGCGAATTCGAGGTCTCGCGCCATCAACTTCGCTTTACAGGACCCGAGCAAACCGGCCTCACAGGCTCCGTCTTCGCCCCCGAGCCTGTCGATGCCGCCATCACAATCGACAATGCCCAACACCACCAGAAGATGATTGGCTTCGGAGGCATTTGTACCCCGACCGCGTACGCCCAACTCAGCGAGGAAGGCAAACGGCGATGGTGGAAACTCGTTTGTGAATACAATCTCCTTATCCAACGCGAATACCCCATCGGCACACGCCTCGATAACGACATGTCGAACTGGGAAGACCTTGCCGACGCCACGCCCCACTATTACGGCGACAACTTCCCCAACGGGGAGATCAGCGACTTTGAGTACATCAAGACCTTGCGCGAATATGGCGGAAAAGTGTGGTTCGAATTCTGGAAACTCCCCCCGTGGGCGACCACGGAACAAAACGGCGAAACGGTCCCCGATCCCGACGCCTATGCCCGGGCCATGGTTGGCTACTGCAAGACCCTCGATGCGGCCACCGGCGCGCCACCCGATGTCGTGGGTATTCAAAACGAAGTTGTCCAACCGGCCCCCATGTGGCATGCCATGACGCGTACCCTCCGGCGAGAACTAGACGCCGAGGGGTTTGGTGCCGTAAAAATTCACATGAGCGACAACGGCAGACTCAAAGGGGGTATCGAGAATGCCCAAGCCTTCCGGGAGTCCGCCGAAGCGTGGTCTCTCATCGATTACGCCGCTACCCATATGTACGATTACCAGAACTTCTTCACCGAGCCCGACGGTTACGACGGCCTCCTCCGCCAATGGCACGAACTTACCAGCGAAAAACCGTTCCTGAGCACCGAACTCTGTATCAACAGTCCCCGTTATCAGCTTCCGACCTACCGACTCGCCTTCGCCATGGGCCAGCTTTACCACAAAAACCTCGCCATCACCGACGCCGCGGCCATCTGCTATTGCTGGACCCTCCTGAATGTCACGCAACCTTCCTACGGCGCAACCCGTAGTTTGTTCGTGCCGGATCCGGGCGGGGGGTTCATTCCCAAGGCGAGCAGCATGCAGGCGCGGGTCTTCGGCGCATTCAGCCGCCGCGTCCGCGAAGGGATGACGCGCATCGACGCCGTGTCCTCGAGCGAAGACCTCCTTTGTACCGCATTTCACGGTCCCACGGATGCGCTAACGGTCATCATCGTCAACCGCGGCACACGCCCCTACCGCATAGAACCGCTCCGTGGGTTCGCACTTAGCGAGATCGAGCGCGTCGATCCCTACCATCAAAACAGCGTTGCGTTTTACGATAAGGAAAAGCGCACGACCATCAAGCCTGGAGCGATCGTCACGATTACCAGCGTTCCCCTCGGCCGACCCTGACAGAGCCGGCCCCGTGGCCGCAATTAAAAACGAGATTGTTGATCACAAAAAGCGCCTGCCACGTGCGTGTAAGGCATTCTCTTTAATAAGCAAGAAGAATTCTTGAAAGGATGGGTCGATTGCATCCAGCCACGGAAAGGTATCTTGCGTAACATGGCCGTCTCGGCCATGATCCGTCACGGGCGAGACGCTCTTGTTACAAAATGCCGGGGCGTGGTCTCCAACAGAGAGCCCCACAGAAGCACAGCGAGAAAACGCGAATACGCCTTCGCACTCCGAGAGGTTTCCATATCCGTGTTCATCGGTAGAGGTTTGTCTACCTTCTTTTCACGAAGGCTTCAGGGCAAATCGAAATCCAGAACAACGGCGGCGTCTTTTTGGATTTCCACGACAGCCGAGGCGGCGCGAAGCTGGTCCCGCTCGTTGCCGGCGTTGCGGGGAACGGTCATGGCGAGCACCGTGTAGGTCCCTTCCGCCAGTCCTTCGATGGTATATGCGCCGCTCTCGTCGCATTGCGCCTGGCTGACGGTATAGTCGGCGTAGGATTGCTGCATTCCCATGAAGAATTCCGGTCCTGCGTCTTCAGGGACTGCTATTTCACCGTCCAGCACAATCACCACGCCAAAGAGATCGGCCCTGAACCCCTTAATGCGGCCCGAGAGGCTGCCCGCCGCGGAAAAATCGAAATTCTGCTCGACGATTTCGCTTTCCGCCAGATCGAATTCGGCAAACTGGTTTAGAGCCGCGCTTTCGGATGTCATATGCACCGCAAGGCGCACATGGCCCGCGGGCAGGTTGTCGATGCGGTACGCGCCGTCTGCATCAGCGTCAACGGAAAAGTTCTCGATGCCCATGCTGGTGGTAACCTTGCACTGGACCTTCATGAGTCGGGGCGTGTGTTGCCCCACGTTAATGCCGCCTTGAACGGTCGAGGTGCCGGGAGTAAAAGCGAGGTCAACGCGGGTGGTTGTGCCCGATTCGACGACGGCTTCCCGGCTGGCCTGGCGCTGGCCGTGTGTCCCCGCGGTGACGCTCACAGTTCCAGGCACCAACCCGGCGATTCGGTAACTCCCGTCTGAAAAGGTTTGTTTTATTATTTCTATTAATGCTCCTAGGAGCAGCTTGTTTTTTTTATTGGGCTGGTTTACAGCCAGTGGGAAAAAGCGAGGAAAAGAGGTTTGTAATTTGATCCGCTGGCTACGCTTCGGGAACGATGGACATGTCTCTCTTGGCGCCGAGTACCTGGCGGATGCCTGCTGGCCGACCCGGCTGCATCTCATTGATTACGAGACGCCGGTCGATGTCGTCGAGCCTGGCAAACATGTTTTGAAAATCAGGGAGTTTATCGTAAAGTCTTGCCTCGCCAAGATTTG
>JAWODE010000602.1:0-3263 GCA_046483455.1 Candidatus Hydrogenedentota bacterium
GGTTCCGCATCTTTCTCATTGAAATCGCGGCGGGGACCACGCCCATCACGGGGACCGCGTCCGAGACCCCGACCCTGGCCTTGGCCCCGTCCGTCGCGTGGGCCACGCCCGTAGCCTTGGCCGTATCCGCGTCCGCGTCCGTAGCCGGGCTCCGCATCTTTCTCATTGAAATCGCGGCGGGGACCGCGCCCGTCACGGGGACCGCGTCCGAGACCCGGACCCTGGCCCTGGCCCCGTCCGTCGCGTGGGCCACGCCCGTAGCCTTGGCCATATCCGCGACCGCGTCCCCGGCCGTAGCCGGGCTCCGCATCTGTCTCATTGAAATCGCGGCGGGGACCGCGCCCATCACGGGGACCGCGTCCGAGACCCGGCCCTTGGCCTTGGCCCCGTCCGTCGCGTGGGCCACGTCCACGTTCAAGATCGGGCTGCTCATTCTTGGGAGGCGCCGGGGCTTCCACGTCCTTTTCCGCCTCTGGAGCCTCGGGGGCCTTCTCGACATCCTCGAGCATAGCCTTTGGGTTTCTTGGCGGTTGCTCTTGTTGCGCAAGCGCGGGCAACGCAGCCACAGCAAACGCTGCAACCAGTACCAGCGCCGGAATCGCGAACCGTTTTATTGTCAACATGGTGAACCTCCTTTCAGGCGGCCCTTGGGGTTGCATGCCCTGAAGGGGTGTGCCTATTCGTGTTTCACCTGTTGAAAGTGCATATGCCATGCCTGTGATTTAAGCTGTTTTTGGAGCGATCACTGTGCAAAGACGACACGATATCCCGCCAACTGCGCAAGTTTTGCAGGAAAAAGCGCCTTGGCGCCGGGCGGCCGCTCGAATGGCCGGTTATCCGGCAAAGGCCTCGCAGGAAATCTCGTCCGCTTTTGTAAGAAAAGTGTGATAAGCGGCTTTAGTGCGCTCGAGGGTCAATCCGCCTTGCGCAAGAATATCTTTGTGTCCTTCAAACACGGTGTCATCGCTGGGATCGTCCGATGTAGAGGTATACGTCATAAGCAACGCAATAGCAATTAGAGCCACTGTGTCGACATGTTTTGTTGCCTGTTCGGGCACGTGATGGAAGCGAATGGGCTCGGCCAGATGTTCGGGCAGCTCCCAATGCAGAGCCAGCTCGTAGCCCGCTTCCGGATGTGCGATGCCTATCGCTTTCTGTTCGGCTTCGATCAAGGCATGGCCGTACAAATCGGCTGGAATCCGCGAATACGCTCCGGGAGCCACGTAGGCCAGCGCAAATTTCCCGAGATTATGCAGCAATCCCGCGGAGAATACGCCGTTGTCTTCGTTGCGGCCGTGTTCGGTCGCGAGCAGGCGGGCGGCCGCGGCGGAACGCACGGCCTCCTGCCAGTAAGCCTTGTAGTTGAACCCTTTGGCCCCCTTCATAATGTCCGCGATGGACATGGACAGCACCAGCGAATACGTTTCTCGAAGACCCAGCAGCGAGACCGCATGCGAGACGCTGTCCACACGGTGCGAAAAACCATAGGCGGCCGAGTTTGCCACGCTGAGCACCTTCGCCGCCACAGGAGGGTCCGCGGAAATGATTTTTCCAACGTCTTTCACCGAGGCCATCGAGTCCGCGGCCGATTCGCGCACCCGCCGTACCGTCTCCGGCAGTGCCGGCAACGATTCGATTTCCCGGACAAGACGCATCACGTTTCGGAGGCTTAATACGCCTTCCAGACCCTCGAGGTTGGGCGTGCGGGCGTGCTCTACCTTTTTCGCCGTGACGCCTTTCGGGGGATAGTACCGTTGAATAGCACTTCGTATGGCGTCCGGTGAGCACAAGAGCGGTTTGACCTTGCTCTGGGTTTTTTCCTCCAGTTCCCCGATGGTATCCGAATCGAGCGGGCATACCATGGCTACCGTGAGAAGGCTGCCCAGCTTGTCAATGGGAATGGCCTCGTGTTTGATGACAAACTCCCGGTCTACGAGTTCAATGATGCCGGCGGGAATCTCGTAATTTGTCAGATCGATGCTGGGAACCCCTCCCTGCCGCGCCAGAAAGCGCACGAATTCATCCATCTGGAGCCTTCCCAAACCGATCAAGAGTTCGACCATCTTGCCGCCTTCGGCGCGCTGTTTTTGGAGGACTTCTTCGATGTGCTCGGGTTTCACCAAGCCCGCTTCCACGAGCAATTCACCGATGCGTTTCTTTGACGGGTCTCTCGACGATAGGGTCATTCGTGTCCTATCAGGGCGCTGCCCTGTGTTTAGTGGCTTTCTATGGAACCAGATTCTTGCGTGAGCCTCAACCCGTGCCTTCTTTCCGGCGCCCCGCAACAACCCACTGTTCGAAGCTCCACCCAACCGACTGACTATGGCCCCTTCCCGCTAAGTGTAGGTGTCCAAAGGCATTTCAGTCAAGAAAATTGGCAGCGACGCAAGGGAAGACCCGTCATTCTTATGCCTCCAGCCCGAGTCCGATCCCTGGCCGTGTGCCCCTTGTTACCAGTCGCTGTCCTCGGGGAAGCAATTCGCGAATTTTGTGCTCTGGCGCGGTTCGGCCATCATGTCCGCCACGGTGTCGCGCCATTTCTGGTAGTGGTCGGTTTCCTTGTGCCTCCCGGGGTCGTTCTCCGTGCGGTACACCTCGACCAGCACGAAGTGGGTGGGAGCGTCGACTTGCTGGACGACGTCAAACCGCGCGATCCCCGGCTCTTGGATACTGTTGCGCGCGTTCTCGAGAGACGCTTCCTTGAAAGCCTCGATACAATCCGGTTTCACGCGTACGTGAACATGAACGACAAGCATGACTCTTTCTCCTCGTGCGCCTTGTCAGGGCAGTGTTTCGTATTCCACGGGATCGGGTAGGCCGGCTTCGCGAAAGGCTCTCAGGCGTTCGATGCACGTCGGGCACGTGCCGCACGCTTTGCCGCCGCCCCGGTAACAGCTCCAGGTATGGGCATAATCTACGCCGAGTTCCAGTCCCAGCCGCAGCGATTCCGTCTTGCTCATACCTACGAAGGGTGCATGGACAATCACGGCCGTGCGCCGATTCAGTGCCAGTACCCGGTTCAGCCGTTCGACGAATTCCGTGGTGCAATCCCAATAGCCGTATTCGTCCTGCGCCTGGGCGCCGTAGAACACATCCGCGGCCCCGTGCGCTTCGGCATAGGCTGCCGCTATCGACAGGAGCATCATGTTGCGGTTCGGCACGTATGTCGAAGGTTGTCCCCTATCCGCATCGGCCACTTCCGCGAGGTCCGGCACATTGCTGCCCCCGTTCACGAGGGAGGTTCCGCGTTTCACCAGGCCTCC
>JAWODE010000463.1:0-3454 GCA_046483455.1 Candidatus Hydrogenedentota bacterium
GTCTTTTTCCACCGACGAGGAGGTGCGAAGCATGTTACGGAATTTGATAGGGGGAATTGTTCTGATACTCGCGACAGGGGGCGCCATAGCGGAACCGTTCATCCTTGAAAACGGCGACATTCAACTGATACTGGATGTCAGTAACGCTGAAACCGCACGAATCTCCAAAGCCGCGCGCATCGGCGACAACGAGACCGTCCTATTCATCGACACCTCGAACGTTCCTCTATCCGCGTGGGTGCCGGAAGACCTGGTAGACGTGACGACTTCGTGCACGGGCTGGCAGCGCATGGAAAACAATACATTCATACGGGCCGAAGCTTCACGCCCGCTTGCCAAAGGTCTTGAAATCACCTGGCGCGTCGACCTCGTTCAAAACGGCTCGTTAATCCGCCTCCAGACCCTTCTCGCCAATGCTGGAAACGGTGAAGCGGTTGTCGAATGGTTCCCAATATGGAATGCGGCATGGCAAAGCGACTTCTTCAATGGCCCTATCCGCTACTGGGACGCTCTGACGTTCGTGCATCACGATCAGCCTCTCCAAAAAAGCGAAAATCTCACACTGGCAAGCCAAATCCACAGTTCCGATACCGAAAACAATGGCACAAATCCCTATTGGCGCTTCGCGGGAAGCGATGGCGCTGCCTATTTCGGCCTGGAATGGTGTGGCGGCTGGCAGGCGGACCTCAAAAGCGGCAACCAAGGCGTCGGTTTCCAGGTCTTCCTACCCCCTATTGAAACCCAACTCGTCTTGAAGCCCGGCGAGACCATCGCGGGCCCCGTGCTGAATGTAGTGTTCGCGCAAGGCGGGAAAGCCCAACGCCGCGCGGACTGGATACGGCAGCGCCTCGCACTGGCCGAGCATCTCTACGGTGGCCCCGCGCCCTCCTATCCGTTTACGTGGAACCACTGGTATTCGGTGCGTTTTGATATCGACGGACCATTTTTCCAGCGGCAGATGGATGCTATGCCGCCCTATGATTTCGACTATTTCATCGTGGACGCCGGCTGGTATGAAGCCTGCGGCAAATGGGACCCCGATCCGAACAAGTTCGAGCCGGGCGAATTCCAGAACGCGATGGCACAAATTGCGGACCTCGGCGTCAAACCCGGGATCTGGACGTGTCCCCAGTTTGTCCATCCCGACTACATCGACGACGTACCGTTGAACATCGACGAGCCTGGGTTCTACCGCAAGTTCATCAACGGACGTCTCGTGGACATGGCAGGCTCGGATTTCAGCGCCTACCTCGTCGAACATGTGCGGAAATTGCGTGACGATTACCACGTCGGCTGGTGGAAATATGACCAGGATTTCTTCACCGGCGAGCTCAGCAAAGGCCGCATGCGCAATGTCATCGCTCTTCAGGACGCGCTGCTGGCGGTGCGCAAGGACCAACCTGACCTTTACATAGAAAACTGCCAGAGCGGCGGCCGCATGATCAACGAATTCACCGTACTGCTCGCCCAGGGCCAGTGGATTCGCGACGGCGGGCATACCGGATTGGGCCACGCCCGTAGCAATCTCAAAGAAGCCCTCGGCGCTATCGAATTCATGCCCCCATGGACCGTCATCCGTTGGGTCAACCGGCCTTACGACAACAACACAGAAGACGACGAGTTCACCCGCATGTATTGCCGCGGTGCCATGGCGGGTGTCTGGGGGATTGTCGCTGACCTGCCTAAAATTCCTGACCACCAACGGGAGGTCATCATCGAGGAAATAGCGCACTACCGACGCCTCAATGAAACAAAGCGCGACAATCTCTATAAAGTCTACCCCGCCATCGATGGCGCCGACGCTGCCGGCGTCATGTACTGGACGGCCGACGCAAGCCGCGCGGCCCTTCTACTACTTCGATGGGACGCAAAAAAGGTCTTTACCAAGAAAGTGAAGATACCCTTCGCGGCGGACGGCGAATATCGAATCGAAAACATTGACAACAAGGAAACGAAAACGCACTCCGGCGAAGAGCTGCGCCAAAATGGCTTGGGAATTACCTTCCAATCCGATCAATTATCGGCCATTGTCTTTTTTGAACGCGCAGAATAGGAGAACCGCACCATGCATTGCCTGGCCATCGCTCTCTTACTAGCCGCCAATACGGCGGCTCCCCGGATATATCTTGACGGAGTCAGTGTCGCCGCATCATCGGCAACCGGGGGAAAATACGCGCCTGCAAAGGCCGTCGACGGCCTCCTCGGCACACGGTGGGCGAGCGCCGACGGAGCGCCCATGCCGCAATGGTTTGAACTGCGCTTCGCAAAACCGGTCGAGGTAGATACGGTTCTCCTCAATATCTCCGTAAACAACCTCTACGCGCCCTGGCATCGGTGCGAGATTTCTTTTGACCAAGGAGAACCCGTGACATTCGAGTTGAACGAAAATGAACGCAACCCGGTTATCCGCTTCGAGCCCCGAACCACCCAACGCCTCCGTCTCACGGTCCAATCCGTATACGAGTCCCGCCACTACGTGGGTATGTACGAAATTCAGGCCGCGCTCGACCCCGATAGAAAGCTCGATGCACTGGGCGACAAGTCACGACCCAAACCGAAGGATGCAATCAGAGTGCGTGGCCGGGCAAAGCACCCCTGCGTTAACGTGACCCAGGAGGATGTCGCGGCCGCACGGAAACGGTGCGAGGAACTGGAGTGGGCAAAAGCAAAACGAGACGCCATCGTCCAAGCCGCCAACGAGTGGCTCCGCGAATCCGACGAATACTGGCTCCAGTTTCTGCCCGAGCCCGACGCCGCCTATGCCTATGGATTCACCGGCGATCCGTCCACCGGGGGAAAATTTGGCAGCTCGTGGGCGGGCGCACGGTGCAGTTGGGACCATCCCCGCCAAGTCATGAACAGCGAGGGCCGCTGGTTTCCCAACGAGGAATATCCCGACCCCGGCACGGGCTATAAAGCAAAAGATGGCCGCCTGCACTATTTCGTGGGCATTTTCAACGCCTGGGTCACCGAACAGTGGACCGTTAACGCCCTCCCCGCTCTGTCCCAAGCCTATCTCCTGACAGGCGACGAGAAATATGCCGACCGGGGTACACTCCTGCTGGACGCTCTCGCGTCCATCTACGCCGAGTCCACTTCCGGTTCATGGGATTACCCCAGCGACCCGCCCAGTGGCCGTCTCGCGCGGCCGTGGTACCAAGTCGCAAGGACCCTCGTGAAATACGTCGATCAATTCGATTTCATGTACAACAGCCCGTCCATGGACCAACCGTCGCTCCGCGAGGGCATGACCCGCCGCGAAAACATCATCAACTACATGCTGCTGGACGGGGCCTATTACTGTTACGAACACAGCTACCACGGCGCCCTGCACAACGGCCACGCGGACTATGTGCGCGGCGCTTTGGCGGTAGGATGCCTTCTCGATATCCCCACGTACATCGAGAATGCCGTCGAAAGCACCTTCTCGATTTACACCATGCTCGAAAACAAC
>JAWODE010000483.1:0-3991 GCA_046483455.1 Candidatus Hydrogenedentota bacterium
ATTGTCTTGTTATAGTGGGAATCAGCCATGGCCGGATACCCCGGCGACCATCGGATGCCTCGGTCTGGCGCGGCACCGAAGCGGTCGCGTAACAAGGCATGCACGCGATCGGCCATATCTTCCGCAACACGGTCAGACAACCCTTGCAAATACAGAGCGGCCTCGGAGTCTCCTTGGGCCTTAAAATCAGCAATCTGGGCCTCGACTTGGGCCCCGCTGGTCGTGAGTTGCACACCAATGGCATCCATCTTACCCGATTCGCGCGGATAGAAATACTGGGCCGCACAAATAGTGTCTTTGCGGCGTGCGCCCAGCACCCGCGTGAACCCGAAGCGGCACAGCTCGGCATCAATGTGCTCGGGATCGTAAACAATCACTTCGTCGCCCTCAGACTGGCATGGGTAAATGCCGTACACGCCCTGCGGCCGCACCCATTGGGCTTTGTCGGCCTTATTGATCCACTCTTCGAAGAGGGTGTTGAGTTTTTCGGGCGTTTCACCGCGTTTTTGGCGACTGGTGGTACCGCCAAATTTCCAGTTCAAGGCGAACAAGGTCTTTGTATCCAAATACGGGGCCAATTGCCGTAAGGAATAATGCAGCGTCTCGGACCGGAACCATGGGGAATCGGGCACCCGATATTTTTCGAAGCTGATGATTCTCGGAGGAAGCTCGCGCAACAATTGCGCATCTCTGTCGCGTGTTTGCTTTGCGCGTTCGAGATTCGAAAGCAATTTTTCGCGGTTCGGCTCGAGAATAGAGGCCTGCTCCCGTGTGGACACCCATTTGTTCATCACGTTCACGCCGTCCATCGCCGTGGGGCAATAAAACACATTCGGGCGAATTTTCGCGGCGTCATCCTGGCCGGCCATGGCGACATAGGCGGCGTGGCGCCAGTTCACCGGCGCGCCGCCCAATAGAATCGGTAAATCCCCGAGCCCCTGCTCCGCCATCATGCGCGATACGGCAATCATATGGTTCGAGGTCTGCACAAGCAGGGCCGACATGCCGATGGCTGTCACCTTGTGTTCCTTCGCCGCGTCGATATAAGCCTGAAGCGGGGTCATGACGCCCAAATCAATGACCCGGTACCCATAATTCTCGAATAGGGTCTTTGCCAAGTCTTTTCCGATCGAATGCACGTCCTGGTGGACGGTTCCCAACACAATCGTGCCCTTGTACTCGACCTTATCGTGGACATCCATGCCCGCGGACCGTTTCATATAGGCTTCAAGAAATCCCATGACCTGTTTCATGACGTCGGCGGACTTGAGAAGATGCGGGAGCGAGACTTCGCCACGCGCAAAACCGTCTCCGAGATCATTCATCGCTTTCATCAGGTGGGTGTTGATGAACTCGAGGGGGTCGTGGCGTTGCATCGCTTCCGCCGTTTGCAGAACGATGCGATCGTTGTAGGAAAACTCGTTGCCATCCAGTTCCACGACGCCTTCGCTGCGTTGCTTGTACCCGTCCTTGATCTTCGCACAGATGGCCTCTTCGGGACTCAGTTCGTCATACGAAGACCGCCGCGTGACCTCGACGCCTTTTCTGCGATCGGCGATATCTTCCAACGCCTCGAAGGCATCCATGTCATGCTCGAGGATCACCCGGAGACCCAGCTTATAATCAGCGGGGTCCAAATCCTGCACGAAGACATAGTGATTGGGATTGACGATGGCGGCATCGAGACCACGCTTCCGGGCTTCGTCCAACCAAACCGACGTCAGCACCTTACGCATGTAGGGTTTAGCCGCCAGACCGTTGGTAAGATTGCCCACGCCGCACGTGGTGAACAGGTCTTCGTCGATGGCTTTGATGCCGGCGATAGCTTCAAGCGACTCGAGGGCGAAATTCATGCCCTCCTCAGACTCGGACCCGATGGGAAACACGTTCATGTCGAGGAGAAGCTGGTCAGGCGTGACCCCATGCTGCGCGGCGCACTCCACGAGCTGTTTTGCAAGGGCAACTTTCTGTTGGCCCGTCGCGCCGGGACCTTTGGGGCCCGTGGCAAGCGCAATGTACATGGGATGATGCGCGGCGGTCGCTTTCAATATTGCATCCGCCTTGGTTACCCCTTCCTCGACCTCCTCCATCGAAATCGAGTTGATAATGGGTCTTCCCGGATAGACCTTGACGGCTTCGAGTAACGCGTCAATCGAAAACGAATCCAGGCTCATCGCACCGATGAAATCCGTGGTCTGCTTATGTACCACCTCTTTGAGCGCCGCAGCCGTGTCGACTACGTTCGAGTCCATGCAGATATCGATGATCCGCACCCCGAGATCGACCGTCTGCTCGCGAATCACTTCCTCGAGAACATGGTGGTCGATAGGACCATCCCCCTCGACCGCTTCCCGAACCGCTTTCGAACCACGGACATTGAGCCGCTCGCCAATCATGATGAGGCCGTCGGAGCTATCCAGCGGGACGGCCTGCTGAGGCCCGGAGACAAATATGGTCCTCTCGGGCGTGCGCGGAGTGGGCCGGATACCCGCAACAGCGGCTGTCATGGCTTCAATATGCTTGGGCGTTGTACCGCAACACCCGCCGATGATGTTTACGCCGAATTCGCCTACGTAGCGGCTCAGATACTCTGCCATTTCGTCCGGCGGGAACTTGAAAACCGTGCGGCCGTTTTCGGATACCGGCAGGCCGGCGTTCGGGATCACGGATATCGGCAGCGGCGAAAACTGCGCCAGTTTTTCGACGGTCTTCGCCATCAAATCCGGTCCGATGCTGCAGTTAATGCCAAACGTATCGATACCGATGCCGACCATAGTCACGAGAGCAGCATGGATATCGGTATTGAAGATTTGCATCTTCGAGAACGCATCTACCGTCACTTGGCACATGATCGGCAGGCGCTTCCCGCGCTCTTCCATAGCGCTCCGTGCGCCCATCACGGCAGCCTTAGTCTCGAGAATATCCTGCTGGGTCTCAAAAAGGATGACATCGGCGCCGCCGTCGATTAATCCCAGCACCTGGACCCGGAAATTCGCGACCATCTCATCAAACGTCGCGCGTTTGAGATCGGCTTCCGTGCTTGAAACTACTCGGTTCGAGGGCCCGGCAGAACCGATAACATACAACGGCCTGCCGTCATAGCCGGTATCCCGCATATAATCAGCGCGGGCTTCACAAGCAATCTCTACCGCACGCTTACTGAGTTGATAGGCGAAATCCTCGTACGAAAGCGTCCGGATATCTTGCTCGAAAGGCAGGGGGGCGAAATGCGTCAGGTCGAGGTTGCGAAAATCGTACTCGCTCAAGCGAAAAGGCGAAGCCCCGAACGAATTGGTTTCAATGGCATGGGCCCCGGCAGCATAGTACTGACGGTGGATATCCGCCAGAACGTCCGGCCGCGAGAACGTGATCAGGTCCGTGAACATGCTGTATTCCGAACCACCAAAATCGCGTTCGCTAAGCCCCCGCGCCTGGATTTCCGTGCCGGTGGCCCCGTCAAAAACCAGAATCTGTTCTTTCAGTGCTTCTAAAAAATGCATCTTTATGTATGGTTCTCTTTCTAAATTGTCCAGTATCATGAGCACAACGGGGCGGGAGGTCCCGTAATCCGCTTTCTGCTTTAACTCTATAGGCTATCGACTCGCGCCTGAAAGGGCAATGACGATACCGTTGACCGCGCTGCACGTCCCGTTGAGCATGGATCAGCGCGAGCGTAACGGCTGCGGCAATGCATGCCCTCGTACCGCAATCGCACCGCCCGAGAACGTCACTTCTAGGAAACGGAACGGTTCTTCGCAAAGCGCCGGATTCACGATACTGACCACGCCGTCGGTGTGGACGAGTTCAACGCCTCGATGCCAATGAGCGCTGATCGCGCAGCCCACTTTGTTGGCCCGCATGGCTGTGAGGATTTCATCGGCGTTGGTGTAATTATACGGGCAATCGCACGTGCCCGGCTGGAACAACGGCACGTGCTGCACCGATACGATAGGGCCCTCGAACGCAGCGCGGGCTTCTCCAAAACGTTTGA
>JAWODE010000507.1:0-8955 GCA_046483455.1 Candidatus Hydrogenedentota bacterium
GCGAACCGCGCAGTCAGGCGTTTTGCCTTGTTTGTTTCCCGATTCATATTCCCCCAAATCCCTGCCGCATGGTCCTACGGGGCGGTTTCCGTGCGGAGCTTTGTTACCAAGCCCGCGAGCAGTAATATTCCGCTGGCCAATACGGCGGCCTGGGGAACACGCTGGGGCGCCCACGGCACAGGGCGTTTCCCGGCTTTGGCCAGAGGCATCGCGCCAAGCGACCGGAAACGTTTTGTCGCGTAAGGCGACACATCGTCTTTCAGCCAATGGAGTGTGCCGTATGACGTGACAATCGCGTTCATTCCCATGAACCGTCCCCATGGGTCGAATACACCGGAGATTCCGGTATTTGCACTATGGACAAGCGGCAGCCGCGTTTCCACCGCCCGCAGCCGCGCCTGTTCGAGTTCCTGCTCCAAAGCATTGCTGGCTCCAAACCACCCCAGATTCGTGATAACTACCAGAAAATCCGCCCTTTTGCGTCGTAAAGTCTCGCTCATATCCGGGAAGAGCACCTCGAAGCAGATGAGTGGACCAAGGGCCCGATCCTCGATAGGAAATACCCGCGCCGTGTCGCCGGGTTCTATGTCGCTGATAGCAGGCACGATCGTCTGAATTATCGGGAAATACGAGCCAAAAGGCACATATTCCCCAAACGGCGCCAAGTGGATTTTGTCGTAGTGCCCTTGAATCTTTCCTTTCTTCGTAACCAGGAAACTCGAGTTTCGGAAACGGCTTGTTTCGGAATCGATGCGTTGAGAACCCGTAAACAGCGCAGTTCCGGTTGATTGTGTGAGTTCCGTCACGGCGCCGAGAATCTCCGGAGTCATGAATTCCCCCATCACCAGTGTTTCCGGCCAGACAAAAAGGTCTACGGGCTCTTCTTCGGCCAATTTGCGTGATTTTTCGACGGCGTTGTGCACCATTTCCACCGTGTATTCCGGGTCCCATTTCATTTCCAGTGGGAAATTGGATTGAAATAGGCCCACGCGAAAAGAGGAGGGTGGATAGGCCGCGGGGCTAAGCAGAAGCAGACCGCCGCCATGGACGCCCACCAAAATGACGAGTGCAATGGTCAGACGTGCGGCGCGCAGGCGTCTGGAATAAATCGTCTCGGCCATTAATACATTGAATGCTACGAGAATCCCCGCCAGCAAATTTGTTCCCCCGAGCGCCGCGAGTTGCAGGAAGGCCAAATCCTTCCCCTGCGAATATCCCAAGCTGCTCCACCCAAATCCCGTAAACAGGCGCCCTTGCGCGTATTCCATCGCCATCCACAACACCATCAGCGACAAGGCCGGTGGAAGCCATAGCAGACGCCGGCGGGACCACACCCAAAGCATTCCCGTCAGGGCCCAGTAGGCCGCCATGATCACGCAGACCGCCTGCTGGCCCCAGAAAGCCCATCCCCCGGCCCAGTAAAAATTCGTAAGCATCCATTGAAGGAGAACGCTATGAAATACCCACCCGGCCAGAAAGAACCGCTTTGCGGCCTCTTTGGGCGTTGCTTGCCTGCACGCATAAAAAAGCGGCGCCAGCGCCACCCACGCCAGAAAATACAAATGCCAGGTGGGGAAGCAGAAGGCCAGAATGAGCCCACTCATCAAGGGCAGACCATATTTCTCGAGTGATGTCTTCATGTAGCCGGAATCATGCGCGGCCCGGGCCGTAGAATTCAACCTTCGTGCAGTCGGTCTTGGGAATACCCCGCCCATAAACAACACCGGCAGGCTCCTTCACGAAAGCCTGCCGGAATTAAATGCTGTTTCGTAAAATACGGGAAAACTATAGCTCGTCTTCCATAATTTCGATTTCCTGTTCGATGCGGTCGAGGTTCTTCCACTTCTCCTCACGCCAAAAGTTCAGCGCACTGATGGCTTCCGGCCGGAGATTGCGGAGGTCCACAATCGTCGGAGACAGGAAAATCAACAAATGCGAGTTGCGCGCTTCGACCCGGCGACCCCGGAACGGAGCCCCCAGCACCGGCAGTTTACCGATCAGAGGTATCCGGCGTTCCGTCTTGAAAATATTACGCGACGACAGCCCGCCGATGACCAGGGTTTGGCCGTTGGGCACCAACACCTGGCCTGTCTGTTCCCGCGTGGAAAAGACGGGAAGATCGATGCCGCGAATCGGACTCGAGGGCAATTGGTCGACTACATTGAGTTTTGTCAGGTCGATTTGAATCATGTCGTCGTCAAGTACGGTCGGCTGTATGGCGAGATTTACGCCTACTTGACGCCATTCCACCTGAAGCTGCGCACGCCCTTTTTGATAGACCAGTGACTGGAACGGAATCTCTTCGCCGGCATGGATGTTGGCGGTGCCGCCTTCGACAACCAGCAGCTCGGGCTTCGAGATCAAATCCCCGTCTGCTTTCTGCTCAATGCCTCGAACAAGAGCGTCAATCGTCCCTGTGCCGCTATCGATGATGCTGAACGTCACCCCGGCGCCACCGTACGTTGTGATGCCGCCGTTCTCCAACACATTACCGCTGGCTACAGTACTTGGAAAGTCCGGTGTCAGGCGGACGTTGTCCGGATAAGGGTTTGCGTCCGCGGCGGGAAGGGTTACCTGGAACGAGGACGGGTCAAACACGCGTGTCGAAATACGTTCCACCGAGCCGCTATTTTCCTCTCCCCGAACAAAGCGCGTGTAATCAAGGTTGGTGCCGATATCCCGCAGCCCGTCTTCCGTGGTCTCGCTGATCCACACCTGAATCTGGACTTGGCGGATAGGCTCCACCTGTTGGGGAGGTGGAGGGGGAGCGGCTGGCGGGGGCGGTGCTTCCTCCCCCGCAAGGGCGATGCCTGCCACGATACCGAATAGCGCGAGCGCTGGCAGAACCCGTTGGATAACCATTAGTCCTCATCCTCCCTTTTCAACTCGGCTTCGATCCCTTCGTCCGTGGGCTCGCCAGTGATTGCTTCGCCGAGGTTTTGAGGAATGTCCGATACTCCTTCAAGAATGTCGGTCAACAGTCCCGTTGGCGAAACCTTTTGAGATGTTTCTTCCTCTAAATCCACGAACCCATGTTCATCGGCCACAAGGTACGATGGCCGCCAAACCTCCGACTTGATGAAAAACACGAGTTCCCGCCGGCCGTCATCCGTATTGCGATGGCCCACCGTGGCCGAAAGGGGGGCGCCAATAAAATTGCCAGGAACAACCCTCTCGGCCAGCCCCACTGCAACGTCCTCGGCTTGGGTGAGCCAAGGAACGGTCTCGAGGCTCTTCTGCTTGGTGTTGCGGTATAGGCCGCCTAAAACCAGCACTTGACCGTGGCGTACCCATACATTCGTTTGGATGCTCCGCGTAATGAAGACGGGCGCCGTAATTTGGGTGCCTCCCGACGTCAGACTGTCATCGAGCGCGATAACGATGCGCGACCCCAATTCCTTTACTTCAGCCTGAACATTCAGGTTGATATATGTGTCTTCCAGCGTGGCCCAATCGCCGTCGTCATCCGTCACTTTCGGCACTTTGAGCGTCAAAGCTACGCCTGTATCCCGGAACGAGGTAGCTTGCACCACCGTCGCGCCTACCACGGTCGTGTCCTCATATGGAATTTCTCGTACCGTTTTAATGACCGTGCCCGGACGTTCCGCACCTATCATCACCATGGCTTTGGGACGCGACAAGATGTATGCCCGGTTTTCATCTACTAGTGCCTGCAGCACCATCTCGATATCGCCATAGTGCGTCGAGATGTTATCCAAAAAGACGGTGAGTCCCTCCAACCGGCTGCCCGAGGACGTCGGGAACGTAAGATCCGCCGTGCGGATGGCGCCATTCCCACTTGTCACCCGCCCGTAGAGGCGTTCCTTGTTCCGACGGGCAAAGAAAGCGCTGAAACCGGTTTCCACGCTCTTTACCGTCTGGAATTCCACCACCTTTACTGACACATTAACTTGTTTTGGCGCAGCTTCGTCAGGCGGTGGGGGTGGCGGGGCCTCCTCTGCCGGGGCTTCTTCCCCTGCGAATCCTGCCGGCGCAATAAGCCCCACCAGAAGAACAATCAAGCCGAATAGATACCATTTTCGCATTGCTGACCTACCGTTGAAATGTTCCGATAGCTTCATACCGAGTCACATTCTCGATATCGTCGAAGATGTTAAACCGCACCACAAACGCACGGGATTCACCAGGATTCAACCGGCCAATGTTGACCGTGCTGGTGTCATATATCATGTTGCCGAAACCGTAAATAGTCACGTTCACCTGCACACCGTAGAGAACGCTTTCACCGCGATTGTGCGCCTGACCCGTAACCACGTAGTAATTTTGCCCACGGTAATACGCCCGTTCTCCAGCGCCAACATCCGTGCCGGCGCGAAAATCGTTCACGTTAGTAATAATAAGAGGTTCTTGCTCGACAGCCCGTTTCTCTCTCTCTTCAGGCGTCAGCAGGGTATAACTCCCATCCGCCTTGAATTCGATTCGGTCCTTCAGGCGAGCATCCGTCGCATAAGTGGGATATTTCTCGGTGATATTCGCGTACAATTCGCCGGCCATATCATAATCGCCGCGTTTCCACAGCAGATCGGCCAACTCCCATTTTGCCTTGTAATTGGAGGGTTCCTGCTTGACCTTCTCCCAGAGTTTCGTGATGCTTGTATTCAATTGCTCGGGCGAACCGAATTCCTGGGCGTATTCTTTGCGAAGCTCGGTGATGCGTTCAGCGCTTTCTTCCGCATACCTCCCGTGAGGCGAAGAATGCAGGTACTCGTCAAACAAATTAATCGCATCGCGATAGCTTTTGATGTTGTAATAAGCAACGGCAAGCCAGTAACGGGCGTCCATTGCCGCATCGGAGCGCGGGTATTTCTGGATCACCTGAAGCAGACGGGGAATAACCACATTGTAATCGCCCGCTTCAATCATTCGGCGGGCTTCCTCGACCTGTTTATCGGCCGCGCCCTTTTCCAGCAATCGGTTTTTTGTCACCGGCGTAGCTGTGGCTGGCGTGTTGCTTGCCGGGGTGGTGCATCCCATCAATTGGAAGGTAAGCCCCACAAGACCCATTACAACGAGGATTTTGGCGGTTACGCGTACACGTTGCATAGTTGACTTCTCGCAAGAGCCACCCTCGTCGATGCTCACGACACCATTCTTTCGACGGGGAGTGTCTCCCTCTTGCTCCTATCGGTTGCTGGCTTTCTTCTGATTCTGTTTCATGGTCTCGAGCACAAGATCCGTAATGTCCTCCGCCGGTATTGCCGGTTCCAGGCTTCCGAGATACCCTTCGGCTGCAATCAGGTCGTACTCCGACTCTTGGCCAACCTGGGCAATGGTTTTCACCGCGCGATCACTCGCCTGGCTGATGAGAATCCAATAGCGGCCGGTGCCGCGTTCGATCTTGTCTTTTTTCAGTTTCTTGTACTCCGGGGTTTCCACTACCACTTCCTGATACCGTACTTCACCCGGTTTCTCGAAACTGTCCGGCAGTCCCCAATAGATTTTCTGAGAATCTACCTGCTCTTCATCGATGGAATAAGCGGCAACGTATGCGGCACACAGGGCCACCAAAAATCCTGTAGCCACCACTTTACCAATCAACTTGCCCATAACGTTTCCACCTTACCTTTCTTGTTGTTGACTCTTGACCGCGCCCACTTATTGTCCCCACATCGTCATGCGCTTGGCCATTTGTTTTTCGAAGCGGCTCATGGTAACGGGGAAACGTGACTTTGTCAAGTAATTACCTCTCTCGCGCCATCACAGGGTCCCCTTTTTCAAATTGCCTTGCGCCTTTTCCTTTCCGCTTTTTGGCATACCCTGAATTCACAAGGCGGCCGCTTACAGGTCACCACTTCTCAACCCTACAATCCCCTCTGGTTGCAAAAGGTTCCACCAAATTTAAACGCCATTCGGCCTCAGACGCACATTTAAGTATACCATGGAATTCCAATCATGTTACTTTATGGATATATTTGCGGGATTTGCGGGATTTTTTGCCTTGCCGGTGCACGCGCCTTTCTTTTGGGTAACAATTTCCCTCACAAGGCCTTGTGTGGTGTCAACGAAAACCCGTTATCCGGACGTTATAGACTTTGACACGCCACCTCCGTGGCTCTAGAATGTGCTGACCTAACATCCGCATGATATTTGCAGCACCCCGAGAGGAAGAATTTATGTCGCGCAGTCGCCGATTACCCTTCGTCTACGTCATGTGCCTTGCCTATTTGTGGTGTCTTTATGGTGGGGTTGCACTCGCGGAGGGCGCGGAATTAGCAGCGGATGCTTCTTGTGTAAGGATTTGGGTGCGTCCCCTCGCTTACCAGGATTCTCCCCATGCGCAAGCGGAGTTTGCACTCGAAGAGGTGATATCGCCGGAAGCGACGCTCAACATTCCTTGCAAGGTGAGCGTCAGCGCTGAGCTCAAGGAACCCCGTATCCGCCTGTATGTTTTTGATCAAGAAGGTGCGCTGCTTTTTGAAGGCACAAACCCGCTTGACGGATTCGAGGGCGCCTTCGATTCGCTGTTCGTATGGCCTCTCGAAGATGTTGAAGATGGTATTTATCGGGCGCGGGTTGCCGTTGTCCACGCTCTTGGGGAAACGGTGGTGTGGCGCGAAGTGTTACTCGAAAAGCGCACCTATGGCCGTATTGCGCATCAATGCGAAAGCCTTTCCCAGAAAATGCGTGTGCTTGAAGAGACGATGCAACAGGGGCCCAAGACCGCTGCTTTTCCTGCCTATTCGCTGATGCGGGCCGCCCTCGCGTCTGATGCGTCGCAACGCGCCGAGAGACTCTTACATGATGGCGAATGGCCTCGGGCGTCCGCCACGGCGGAGTACAGCCATTTCCTGGCGGATTCGACGCGGGCATTGCTTACGTTCGCCTCGCTCGTCCCCGAGATCGGCACGCCGGCGCAATTGCCCTCACCGACCGAGCTGGAAGTTCACGATGGCGCGTTCTTTTCTTCTTTGGGGCCCGTTTTCTTACTTGGCCTGCATGACCCCGCTATGAATCCGCGTTCGCTCAGCCAATTAAAGCGTTATGGGTTGAATTTCGCGAGTATCGACGTTTCTCCCCGAGAGTTGCTGCGGGAAAGCGGGGTAAAGGACGACGTGTTATCAACTACAGGCGAATACCTTGCCAAGGCGGACAAATTGGGGATTGGGGTTACGGTCGGCTTGAGAACCGAAACCGCGCCTGCGTGGTGTGGCGCCGACACAGCCGGAACAGAGGATACGGGAGAAGACAGCGGCCGCGTGAGTTCGCTCGAGGCACGCCAGGCACGCAGCATTGGTAAGCGTCAAATCGAAGCCCTGGCTTCTCTCCTTGCGAAACATCCTTCGGTAAACGGGGTCAGCCTGACGTTCGAACCACAATTTCGTTGGGATAGCGAATCTGTTCGCAGGGGGTTTGTTGAGGCGGTAGCCCGCAAATACGATAATGACCGCCGCGCCGTAAACCGCATATGGCGCACCCGTTTGAGCTCCCTTGACGAGATTGAGGTCCTGTGGGATTACGACCGGGTATCGTACCAATACGATTGGCAATCGTGGCACCAATATATCGTTTCGGACCATTTTGCGTGGCTTGCCGAATACGCAGACAAATTCTTGCCCGGTCTCCCTAAGCAGATAACCTTGCCGCCCACGGCCTTTGAAGTCGGCGAGGCGCGAAAAGGCATCAATCGCGAAGCACTCGCGGGGATCACGGATGTTACGGGGTGCACGGCCCACTATGAGTTTTCCAACCCGGTGTATGCTATTCCTTTTCCGCATCCCGAGATATCATACCGCCTTCTCCGTTCCCTGGCGCCGCACAATCCATTGGTTGTTCTTGATGCGGAGTTTGATCTCGGTTCGGTCCAAATTGGCGCCCCTGCGTCTCGCTATTTGCACACGGCCATGTGGGAGGCGGCTATTGCGGGCGTAAACGGCTGTGCCTTGGCGCCCGGCGGCATATGGCAGCGTCCGGGAGCTTTGGAAGGATTCTGCGCGGCCTCCCTCGACCTCAATCGGCTCGGGAAGATTGTGACGGGATTTCAGCGTGCGGAAGCCCCGATAGCGGTGCTGTGGAGTATGTCCTCCAAGATATACCGGGATGGCGAGACCTTTCTTGATTCCGTACGGCGTGCCTACGCCGGGTGCGCGTTCTTCGGATTTCCTATTCGGTTTATCACCGAAAGTGAATGTACGCCGGCTGGCCTCGAAGACGTGGCAGTCCTCGTACTTCCCGAGGTCCCGGCTCTCGCCGATGAAACCTTTGAGGCGATCAATGCTTATGCAAAGGCCGGCGGTATTGTGATTCGTAGTGGACGCCCCGCTCCCTATACACCTACTGGGGGGGCGCGCCATGATGTTATCGCCCAAACGGATCGCACCATTTTCATGAGGGCATCCGATACGTCGACGGTTTTTCTGCACGCCCTGGATGCAGCGTATGTGTTTGGCGGCCTGCCGTCCATCCCGCGTACCATCAACAACCACGGCTATCCACTCGAGGGCGTCAAGAGTCGCTACATTCAGCAGGACAGCCAGGAATACCTCTATGTCGTTAATCTCAGAAAGCAGCCCGTCAAAGCGCATCTTTTCGGGAGAAACCGACAGGGACGCGACTTGATCCGGGGCCGCAATGTCCAGTTCCCGATGATGCTCGACCCTCTCGACCCCATGCTTATTTGTCTCGACGCCGTCGAATCTTCGGATCGGGACCAAGAACGTACCGTGCTCATGGCTGGAGAAGGGGCTGAAGCGGAAGGCGCGCCGCAGCCTGTGGTGTTGAAACCTGTGACTCGGTAAACACCATAAAATCCTGTAGTTGCGGAGAATCAGATCTCCTCGGAATTTATCCGCGCCTCTGGAGTGTTATCTATAGATCGGATTTGGTGGCGGGTTTGTTTGTTCCGTAAGGCCTATGGTAACCTTTGATCCGTCGTCGTCCTCGCTGCGCTCGACGAACAGCGGAACCCGCCCCAGGACGTCCCGGACGAGTCGACCG
>JAWODE010000510.1:0-10336 GCA_046483455.1 Candidatus Hydrogenedentota bacterium
ACGTATCAAAGAGATAAATAATTGGGCTAGAAATGCAACGATCATAGCACCGTAAATACTATACTCTGACCATACCCTAAGAGGCTTGATATCTATCTCGTTTTTTAGTGAATGAAATATCTTTTCGATCGAGTCCTTTTTCCTATAGATTAAAAGAGCCTCTTCTTCTGTCAAATCCTTGTTTGAATGCCGCCAAAAAAGGCGTGAACCTCCCGGACCGTGCCAGCCAGGTGGCCATGATGGCCCAGATGCAGAATATGCTGGATTTTCCACCCGCGCCGAAACTCGATGAATTTGGACGGCTGCGTCCCAACATGGCCACGGAACAGGAGTTGATGGGCGAAGAAGTATTCTTTGGAAAAGCGCGTTGCGACGAGTGCCACCCCGCGCCGTTCTACCTCGACAACCAGATGCACGATTTCCATATCGAGCGGTTCTATGAACCCGAGGTGATCGCCGGGCAATACAATATCCCAGACGGTGCGATCAAGACATTCACTTTGCGCGGCATCAAGGACTCGCCCCCGTATCATCATGACGGGCGGTTGCTGACCCTCGAGGATACCGTCGAGTTCCACAATCTGGTGCTCAGCCTGAAGCTGACCCAGGAAGAGAAAACCGCGCTGACCGCGTTTCTGCGCTGTCTGTAGGAAGGCGTGGAAACTGTCCGAGCAGAAAGCCGTTCCGGCCGACCGGGGCGGCTTTCCCTTTATTGCCATTGGCTCAAACTCTTGGTTGGAAATCTTCGGGTACACACGCCTCAAAAACTAGTAAAAAGCCACCCTCCAATGCGGGGTTGAAAAACGCGCCCCCATCAGGGACCTCTCGCTGCGCCGCGGTCCCCCTGGGTTCGGAGTGTGCTTGCGCGAAGGGAGCCTACCGCGCCCTTCCTACAACCGCCATATCTCCTATTCTCAGCGCTAAAGGCGGGTCATTTACCAGCCCCGTCTGCAAGACGGGATAGCCGGAACTTCGCACATGTTGCCTCTACCGCTCCGACGCGTCATAGGGGTTGCCCATGCCGTCGATGCGCTGGAAGACCTCTTCTTTATCCGTGTCGGTAAGCCGGCCGTACTTGTGCGGGCGTCTGTAGGCATTGCCCCAGATGGTTTTCGCACGCTTCTTGCGGATGGCCTCGAGGTCAAAAGGTGCGAGATACAAACCTTCCGATGCACCGGCATGCACGACGACCTCGCCGTTCGCATCGTATGCTACGGACTGGCCGTTCTGATACGGCACGGGGTAGTTGGTCATGGCGACACCCACCGCGTTCTCGACCGCGCGGATGCGGAACTGTTGAAGCCGGATGTCATCCAGATTGCAGCAATTGGGCGTGAGGATGATTTCGGCGCCATTCAGCATGAGGATGCGCGCGCTTTCCGGGTTCTCCCGGTCAAAGCAGATCATGGCGCCGATCTTGATCGGCCCTTGCTCCGTGTCGAGTTCAGCGACGGGCCAGCCGTCGCCGGGCGTGCAATTCCGCTCCATCGGTTTGAAATCGCTGGTGTGGACCTTGGCGTAGGTCAGGACATGTTCGCCGTGGCGATCGAACACGGAGAGGGAGTTGCGAGGCGGTCCGTCCCATTTCTCGAGGTACGTCACGCCGATAGCCATACCGAGTTCTTGGGCGAGTTTTGCGAAATGCCGCACCCACGCGCTGTCGCGTCCCACGGCCTGTTTCTTCCATTCCGCGATAACGTCGGGCTCCGCGCCGCCGGGACGGGTGTAGCCGATGCTCCAAATCTCGGGCATGAGGGCGAGGTCGGCCCCCATATCAGCGGCTTTGCGGCAGAAGAAGTCGGCCTTCTCAAGATTTTTCTGTTGATCGTTGCCGTAAGCATCGATTTGCAGCAGGGCCACGGTGAATTTCCCGGGGAACAATTCCGTCTCCGCCGCGTGACACGGCGCGGTGAACAAGGTACCTGAGATGGTGAAGAAAACCACCAAGAACCTACCAATCATTGCGTGCTCCTTTGTCCGCTATAGCGGGAGAGAATCCAAACTGGGGCCAAGCGCGGACTAATCCTCGGATGATTTCATAATGCCAACAGACAGAATGATTACAGGAAGTCCGTGCAACAAGATATTGAGGGGGCCAAGAATGCGATAAGACCACACGTTGTACGCTCCAGTGAAAGTTAACCCGTACTGAGCAAAGCTCAGAAACATTGAAAGACAGATGATTATCAACGCCAACCTTGCAGCCGCTTTCATCGGATTGCCCCTCCTTGTGCGAGTGGCTTCGCTGTGCTTTTGCCACTGGCTTGTCTAAGGTTCGGCTATTGTAGCGGGAGGCGTGGATGGGGGCAAGAGTACGGCGATTCTCCCAGTATGAAATGTGGACAAAATGGACGCCATGGACCGTATGGACGGAACAGGGAAACGAAGCGGTTCCGCTGTAAGCGAGTGGGGGCCGAGACGTCGCGCGATGGGCGGTTGGCCGGCCGCCCATTGTAATCGTTTGTTTGAGAGGGATGAGCTAGCGAACTCCGGCAGGCGCTTCGGCCGGCGTGACCCCCGCAGCCTGATACCGCATCTGTGCGGCCTCGAGAATCAATCGTAGCAGGTCAGCGTACATTATACCGGCAAATCCCGCCATGTAGTTGAGTTTGCCATCCCAACACCAGCCCGGATTGGGGTTCACCTCGAGCAGTTTGATCCGGCCCTGAGCATCGGCGCGAAAATCGAACCGGGCGTAGTCGCGGCATTCCAGGCGTTCGAACAACGCCTGGGAGTAGTCACCGAGAGCACGCTTGACGGCCTCGCCGACGTCGGCTTCATGGTAGTGGATATCGTTCCAGTAGGGCGAATCGGGAATCCACTTGGATTCATAGCCGAGGATCGGCGGCAGCCCGTCGGGGAGGTCGCTGTAATCGACCTCGAGCACGGGCAGAACCGTCACGTCGAGACCCGGGTTGCCGATAACGCCGACGCTGTATTCGGGTCCGGTAAGAAATTCCTGAACTAACACCGGACGCCGCGGAAAATCGCGGCGCAGACCCTCGATGTAGTCGATCAGCTCTTCTTTGGTATGCACGACCGCGTTTTTGGTGATGCCTTGGCTGCTGTCCCCGAAGTTGGGTTTCAGTAGCGCAGGGAAAAGCGAGGGGAGGGTCGCCGCTTGATCGTCCGGGCTCGAGTAGGTCTCGAGCGGCACCGGGATCTCGAGCGATTGCGCGATCGACCGCACCAGGGTTTTGTTGTAGCACATGCCGAGACAGGCCGGCGCACCGCCGGAATAGGGAATGTCAAACAACTCGAGCAACGCCGGGATATGCAGTTCCTTGAACGCATCATTCTTGAACCCCTCGTCGCATAAATTGAACACAAACGCAGGTCTTTCCCTCTCGAGAAAATCCAGCAGGCTCTCGTGGTCGTCCCAGTACGAGAATTGATAATTCTTCAGCGAAGCCAGCGCCTCTTTCATGCGATGTACGGTATCGAGGTCTTCCGGGTTGAACTTGCCCTGGTGTTTGACGTCGTCGGGCAGGCGCGGATCGCCAAGGAGTACGGTTACCTCGCGGAACAGAGGCCCTTTTCGGATTGCCTGAACATGCGGTTTTGGGGCCGTGGCGACGATAAAGAGACGTTGGGCCATCATCCCGAGGTCCTGTTGCCGCGCGGAATCCGTCACCGGGGCGTCCACGCGATTAACACCCATGAAACCAGCGGTGCGCAACAGCTTTTTGAGTTCTTCACACGTGTAGAGACGCTCGGCGTAGAACTGGTCGGCGATCACGCCCCGCTCGACATGGGTTACGACTTCACGGCTGATGAGGCGGGCATTGTCGCTTGCGAGGGCCCGTTCACGGCACACAAAGTGGTTCTGGTCGACCCATTCCCAGCTTCTCGGCTCGAAATGACTGCGCATCCAGTCCCCATCGGTAACATCGAGCAGAATCGTGCCGCCCGCTTTGAGTACCCGCAGTACTGCACGCAGCACGGCCAGGTCGTCTTCTTCATGCTCGAAGTAACCGAACGAATTCCCCAAGATAAATACGCAATCGAATGAGGACTCGGGCAGCCGGAACTTGCGCGCGTCGCCTTCGCGGAAGGTGACATGAAGCCCTTTTCGCTCCGCACGCCGCCGGGCCAGACGAATGAGGTGGCGCGAGCGGTCGACGCCCGTTACCTTCTCATAGCCGCGTTGCGCCAGTTCCATGCTGTGGCGTCCCTGCCCGCAGCAGAGGTCCAACACACAGTCCCCGGGTTTGATGCCTGTGGCCGCAATAAGCTGGTCCACGTCCTGGATGGTGTTGGTCTCGTTCTCGACAACATCGCCGTCGGTCTTCAAGTACAACGCTTTGAAAAGCGTTCGCCACCAATCACTGGGTAGATGACGCTCGAGGTCGGAGACGGGGCCGAGCGTGCGACTTCCCCGGCCGTTTTGAGGGGATGTATGGTGATTGCCCATGCCTTTTATCCTCAAATGGTATGTCGTTTGTGACGGGCTTTGATGTAATCGTTCAAAATGTTCGAGTTATATAGAAATCCGCCGAGTGCCTCGCGGTTTTTGCCCCTTGTCCAGCATCATGGTCTTGTCGCTACGCGTGGGGGCACGACCTTTCCGGCGTTTGAAGCTCTCGGCTTTATCTCGCATCTTTCTTCCCTCTGGCTGCAGGTTAAGCAGTGCTAAATCATTGCAAAATATTGACCTGCAGATGTGCGACAATTTCGCTCGTATACATCTCCTTCGACTTCTCCCATCAAGAATGAAAACAATTATACACTCATCAGTCTTTTTTGTATTCAATAAAACTCACACAATATTTCTTAGGATCCGCACCAAAAAGGAGGCTTGTTGACTAAAAATACGCGTCAGTGCATGCGGGAATCTGTGTGCGGCGAATGGGGGCGATGAACCAGGAATGGGAGGAATGCATGGATGGGGCTTAACTCACCATCATGCTCCCCTTCTTGGTGATTTTCCACGAGCTGCCGGTCCATTCGTACGTGACGGAATGCCGGCTTGCGGCAAGGAGCCCTTCCCAATCGGAATACTGGATGCGGATGCGGGTTGGTCCCAGGGGTTCGAGCTCGTAACGGAACATGAAACCGCTCTGAAACCCCGCCAACTGGCCGTTTCGATAAATCTTTCTGTTAGGGGGGATGTCTTCTTCGGTAAGATATACCGTGTATTTTTTTCGAAGCCGCTTGAGAACTTCCTCGCTCAATTGCGGCAGCGGGTCATCTTTTGGCGGAATGAAAATGCACCAGTCGAATTCGATTCCTTGCACAAAATGCGTGTGGTCGGGGGTGTTGTCGAGGATATGCTTCGCAAGACGCCTATAATCGTCCTCGGCAGGCGGCCGGGCCGGTCCCCTATGGCTTGCGCACGAAGCCAACAGGAATAGCGTGGCGATGGGAACAGCATATCGCATGGTTTCCCCCTCCTTATTGCGCAGACGAAAGGGTTTCTTCGGCTTCACAAGCGCCCAACGACTCAAGCATACTAGCCTCTTCCCAGGGACTGCGCAAGGCGGCGGGGAGAAAGATAGGGCCGCCGCCGTACAGGCGGAGTTTCGCAGAAAAAGACGAATGATGCGCGTTGTTCCTTCCCCGGCCGAGGGAGCCCCTATCGTCTTCCCTCCCATACGGACCATCAAGTCGACCAATGCCGGGAAACCGCATCCGCGCCGATCAGACGACCACGTGCTTGTTTTCCACGTTCCAGGTGACGGCTTTGTCGTGCGTGTCGGATAGGACGGCCATGTGGCAGGCTACGGCGGTATGAAAACCTTCCTTGATGGGGGCGCGGGGTTTTCCATTAGAACGCACGGCCTCGAGGAAGTTATCGATATGGGCTTTTGTATTGGGCCCTTGGGACTTGAGGTTTTCCTCGATATCCTCGCGATAGATGATCATTTGCTGCATGTTACGGATATGAAGGGCGCCTTGTGTGCAAATATAACGCTCCTCTACGCCAAACAATCCGTTGGTTAAGGTTGCCGTATAGGTAAACTGTAGCCCATCCGCGTATTCCACGATGGTGTTCACGGTGTCGGGGCAGGTTCGGCCGTCTCTGAATTTGGTGAGCGACCCTACTGACATCACGCGCGCGGGCATGGCGGCATTGCTCAGAAAATGGCAGGCATCCAGATAGTCCGCCAGCGTGCCGCCGTTCAGGCCGCCGCTGTACTCCTCGAAATGGGGCCAGTGGAAATACCGGAGGGGGTCGAAGGGATATTCCTTGGTACCGTCGAGGAAAAGAGGCCAATGCACGCTTTCTTCGGTGGCTTCTTTGGGCAGGTCTGCGCGGTCCAGGGGCTGCCCCGCTTCATAATGATTGACCTGCACCATCCCCAGCGAACCCAAGTCGCCGGACGAGAGGATTTCGCGCGCCCGCACGTAGAGGTCCGTGCTGCGGCACTGCGTCCCAACCTGCACAACGGCCTTTTTGTCGCGGGCCTTGTCGCGAATGGCTTTCGCGGCCTCCCAAGTCAGCGCCATCGGTCGCTCGATATAGACGGCACAATCTTCGTCAAGCGCTTCATTGGCGGCGGATGCCAGGATATGCGGAGGCGTAGCAATAAAGACTGCGTCGAGGTTTTCTTTCTTGAGCAAGCGTTCGTATTCGATGTAGTCGGTCGCGTCGCCGTTCTTCTGCTTGCACCAAGCCAGGGCGCGGTTCCGCCATACGTCATACGTGTCGGCCACGGCCACCACGTTCACGCCCTCGAGTTCCAGGAGGGTCTGCAGCAGCGCGCCGCCTCGTTTGCCCACCCCGATCACGGCGCATCGCAAAGGCGTTTCAGGTGGAGCCTCGCCTTTTTCTTCGCCGGCGCGTGCATGGAGGGCGGCAGTCCCCCCCAATACGCTCGAGTGGACCAGAAACTCGCGCCTGGACTGCGCGCCTCGATTCATGGGCCATGCCTCATACGTATCCCCCTACCTCAAGGGCGCATACAGTTTTGGGCACATGCTTCGCCGTGCTGCTTCTGCGCCCTTCCGAATTGTACCATGTTTGGCTCCGGCTGAGGGTTTTACATCACGGCCTCACCCTCTTCTTCGGCGCCCACGTCAATATCCACTTCAATATCATGTGAATACGTGTGTTCGCCTTCGAGCGGACATTGCACCAGCCACTGCCCTTGCGGAGACATGATCCCCGTTGGACAATTGATAGGTCCTTGAGGTGTTGCCGCGTTGGCGGTGGCGATATAGACATCGCTCTCGAGAGCACGCAATTGCAAATTGGATTCGTGGAAAGTCCGGTGAATGGCGCTTGCTCCGGAATTGGCGGAATGGAAGATTACCTGGGCGCGCTTTTGGCCCAGTTGATACGTTAGCCGCGGATCGGGATACGGTCCGTAACCCGGCGTTACCCACAAATCGTTGCCGATTGTGCACCCAAAGGTCAAACCGCGATGGTGAAATATACGCAGCTTTTCGCCCGGCTTGCAGAATTCCCGGTCCGACTTCGTAGGCACCAGTTTTTCATGGGTACCGAGCAGGTTGCCCTCGTCATTGTAGATGCGGGTCTGGATATGCACATCGTTGTCACGCTTCCGTCCCGTGCCGATGAGTGCCGTGATGTATTTCTGCCGGCAGGCGGTCGCGATCTGGTCCCACGCCGCCCGGGTAGCCTTGTCGCTGAACTCGCCGTGGTACCCTGTCAGGCTCATCTCGGGAAACACGATGAAATCGCCATCGGCGTTCATGATGTGATCGATGATTTTGGGAAGGTTTTCCTCCAATTTCGGGGACACGTCCATCTGTACACCAACAATTCGGATAGTAGTCATAGGTGAAATATCTCCTTCTGCTTGCCCATTTCTTACCTTACCACATAATGAACCGGACCTGCGAAGAATGTTGCCGTTTACACTTAGAAAAACACAGCCCCAGCAATGCTTTATGCCGCAAAATGCTGTTGAAAGAATCCTTAAGCCATTGGGATTGAGCGAAAAATAGGGACTGACCCAACGGTTTGCGCAGCAAACCGGGGTCTGTCCCGGCCGCTTTTCGCGCCTGCCATTGACGGACGAGTCTTTCAACAATTCGAGGGATGCTGTTTTTCCGCGGCGCCAACGGCGCGTTGACATATCAGCCCAGGCTGGAGGCCTGGGTATAGTCATTTCCTCACATCCCCCAGGCTGAAGGCCCGGCACACCACATGACTCGTGAATGGTACTTCATGGATAGGTACGGGGGGTATCTTGCCTCGCCCTCAGTTGAAGGAGTCTTACCCGGATTCTCCCGTCAAAAATTCGCTTTATGCTGTCGCGTCGTGTCTCACGGTGCCACTTTCGCCCATGAGGGCATTCAGGACTCTTAAATGCAGACCGTTTCCCAAGGCTTCTTCCAGGAAGAGTTGGAGACCGTGGCTCGGTCAGGAGACCGGCCACAGCGGGGTATCGTTTTTGACGGGAGAATCTACTCGGCGATTTGGGCCGTAGCGGTTCTGTTGACAGCCGGGACCGAAGTGTGGTCGAATCGGGGTTCATTACCAAAACCCAGGGGAGGTTCCGATGGACAAGTACGATGCGATCAATTACCTGCTCGACAAGTGCATCGTCGCCGTAGTGCGAGCCGACAGCGGGGGCGACGATTTGGTGAAGGTGGTCGAGGCGGTTGCCGCGGGCGGCGTTCACTGTATCGAAGTAACGATGACGACTCCCGGCGCGCTCGACTGCATCAAGATTGCTTCGGAAAAGCTCGAGAAGGCTGACGCCCTTCTCGGCGTGGGCAGCGTGCTCGATCCCGAAACCTGCCGCATGGCTATTCTGGCGGGGGCCGAGTACGTAGTGACGCCGACCTTGTCCGTTCCAACCATTGAAATGGCGCGGCGTTACGGCAAACCGGTAGTCTGTGGCGCGTACACGCCCACGGAAATTCTGACGGCGTGGGAACACGGATCGGACCTGGTCAAGGTGTTTCCCGCGAGCGTCGGAGGACCCGGTTACATCAAAGCCATCAAGGGGCCTCTGCCGCAAATACCGCTCGTCCCGACCGGCGGGGTCAAGTTAGACAACGTGGGCGAGTTTCTCCAGGCGGGGGCCGCCGCGTTGGCGGTCGGCGGCAACCTCGTGAGTAAGAAACAGCTTGCGGCCAGAGACTTCGATGGAATTGCCGCCAATGCCAAAGCGTTTGCGGACGCCGTGAAAGCGGCTCGCGGGTAACGGTTTCGAATCGGGAGAAAACGTGTGACGTTTCGCCATATCACAGGCTGTTTGTGTGCCGTAGTCATGGTTCTCAACACATGGGGGGCCGAAGAAAGCGCGTTTAACGTGAAAACCATCACCGTCAAGAGCACGATAGACGAAACCGAACAGCCGTGCCTGTTTGTTAAAGCCAAGGGCAACGAACCCCGCCCATTGCTCGTCTTTTTGCACACGTGGAGCAACGGTTACGACCTCGATACCGGGGAATGGCGCGACGAAGCCGCTCGATACAACTGGCACTTCCTGCAGCCCCATTTCCGGGGGCCGAACAATAATCCCGAAGCGTGTGCCTCGCCCCTGGCCCGCCAGGACATTCTGGATGCGCTCGATTATGTCCTCGAGCACTACGCTGTCGACAAGCACCGGGTGTATCTCGCGGGCGCATCGGGTGGCGGTCATATGACCCTCGTGATGGCGGCCCATGCACCCGATCGGTGGGCGGCCGCGTCGGCGTGGTGCGCGATTACGGACTTGGCCGCCTGGCACAAGGAATCGACGGAGGCCGGGCGGAAATATGCCAACGACATCGAGTTATGCGTGGGCGGGAGACCCGGGGATTCGGAAGAGGTGGACGCGCAGCTCCGTTACCGATCGCCAATCTATCATTTACAGAATGCCAAGGGCCTCCCCCTCGAGATCGCCACGGGAATTCACGACGGCCACACGGGGTCGGTGCCCGTCCATCATACCCTCGACGCGTTCAATGTTATGGCAAAGCTTTACAATGAGAAACCGGTGACGGACGAGGAGATCGCCCGGCTTTCGCGGGAAGAGCCGCTTCCGACTGAAGAAGAGCAGGATAAGACCTTCGGACGCGCTATCCACCTGCGCCGTTATGCGGGACCGTGCCGGGTGACCATTTTCGAGGGAACCCACGAAGGCCTGCCGAAAGCATCCCTGGCTTTTCTAGCGCGTTACGCCCGCAAATAGCCTTTCCGATACCATCCCTGCAGGTTTTGCCTGAATCGCGGCAACCTTTTCCGTTTCTTTGACTTAGGGTAGAGGGGTCGGTGTGCCATAACCTGCTTTGTTCTAAAGCCTTTCGCCCGTGTGCCGATAATTGGAACGGCATTTGCGCAGGGTAGTGCGGCGTATTGCGCATGGCAGAAGCCCTAAACAGCGCCGGGCATATAAGGAGACCGAGTTGGGCACGCTATTCAGCACATTGGATA
>JAWODE010000573.1:0-3633 GCA_046483455.1 Candidatus Hydrogenedentota bacterium
TTTATGTAAATGTTCTTTATCCTTAACATTTAGAAAACTATCAAACTGTCCTGCAAAGGAAGCTGCTGGCGAGTCTTCCAATATTGTAGAAGATCGCACTACTACTTCATTACTTCCAATTTGTTTATATAATTGATTTATCTCTGTAAGTATGTCACCAGGTATTTTACCTTTCTTAAATAAATTTTTAATCTCAATAGATATTTTTTTTATATTATCAAAATCGTTATTATCCAGATTATAGATGAATTCTGATGCCGCATCGAAAGCGGCCCCCGTCAAAGCATTGATCTCCTGCTGGTAATTCATCCTTCCGCTTCTTCCTCTCTGCGGGCACTGCGACTCCGCGGTGAATATACTCCGGAAGTGTTACCGCAGCGGCGCAGAGCCCGCAGTGAGTCTCCTTTCAAAGCTCATAGACTACCATCTTCAAAGGAGGCCTATTGAACTTAATTAAAAATGTAGGTTTCGCCGGTCCTTGCGCAAATGGATAGATGAATTCTCATGCCGCATCGAGAGCTGCCCCCGTCAAAGCATTCATCTCCTGCTGGTGATTCATCCTTCCGCTTCTTCCTCTCTGCGGGCACTGCGACTCCGCGGTGCATATATTCCGGAAGTGTTACCACAGCGGCGCAGAGCCCGCAGTGAGTCTTCTTTCAAAGCTCATGCACCATGCGTTTACGGCTGGCCGCGGGATGACTGTCTTACAAGGTCGCGGTGAAGTGGTATGTTCCCGAGTCCACCTTGAAGACGGGAACCGGGCTCTTTATCGGGGTTACTCCGGGCGCGGTGCCCGCGGGCACGCCGCTTTCCAGAATCTTGGCCTCCGCATCGACCGGCAATATCACCTGCGCGGCCACCCCCACCGGAATGGTCACGGCCACGTGTAGCTCGTCCTCTCGAGACTTCCAGGCGGCACGAATAGGTCCCCGTATCGAGTCGTAGGAGGTTTCGGCCCAGTCCAGCCCCGCCTGCGCGGGACCCGGCGCGATAATGACACGATCGCATCCCACGGCATCGGGCGCGGGACGTATCCCCGCGACATGCTTGAAAAACCATTCGCTGACCGAGCCGAACATGGGATGGTTGTTCGAGAACGTGTTGTCGCTGCCTTCCCAATGCTCCCAGAGGGTGGTGGCATCATTTTCGAGCATGTATCCCCAACCAGGAAACGTGCGTGTATCCACCATGGCATACGCGACATCGTGCCGGCCCATTGCGCTCAACACATCGGGCATGAATTTCGTGCCGAAGATGCCTGTCGAGAGATGGCCATCGCGCTCGGCGATGCCCTCCACGAGCGCTTCGAGGGCTTTTGCGCGGGCCGAATCGGGCGTAAGCCCCATGTACAGCGGAAACGCCTGGGCGGCCTGCGTACCCACGCCGTAACGCCCCGTCTCCGCATCAAGATAGCGCTCATTGAATGCGGCCACGATCTTCTCGTACAGACTTTCGAACCGTGCGGCATCGTCCTTTTTGCCCAGGATTTGCGCAAAGGTACGGGCAAGGGCCACGTTGTAAGCATAAAAGGCCGTACCGGTAAGTTCCGGTTTCTTGACCAGGCTCTCGTGTTCACTGATGCCGCCGATGTAGATATGGTCTTCGGCATTCGCCTCGATGAGGTCGACCCAATCTTTCACGCGCTCGTACTGCGTCCCCATCAGCCTGCGCTCACCATAATATTGATAGAGCTGGTGCAAGAGCAGCGGATGCGCGGCTCCCCACCCGATAGGGCCCGACTCGCCGCCGAGTCCCTTGTCGGCAATGCCGACAAACGGCGCGGTTTCCGTAAACCCGCCGTTGGGCCGTACGGCGTCCGCTAGGTCCTGAACGGCCTTCGTGTAAAACTGCGCCATGTCGAAATTGACCAATAGCGCCTCGCTCGATGCGACAATATCGCCGCCGTAGCCGAACTTTTCCCGGTGCGGACAATCCGACTGCACGCTGAACAGGTTGCTCAAAATCGTGCGACGCGTGACCTCCTGAATCTCGTTGAAGAGGTCGTTAGAACACTGGAAAGCGCCAACGGAATCCACTGCCGAATACATCGCGAGCCCCTCGATGCTTTCGGTCGCCGACGTACCGGGGAATCCCGTCACCTCGACATAGCGGAACCCCCGAAACGTGAAGCGTGGCACGTAGGTTTCCACGCCATCCCCTTTAAGGATGTACGTGTCCTCCTGCCATGCCGTGACGGGGCGCTTGGAACCTTCGGAACGCTCGCGATTCTTGATCTGCCCGCACACGGCCGTCATCGGGTTCAAGGTCCCATCGTCGTAAAGCAACTCGCCGTATCGGAGCACAACGCGCGTTCCGGCCGGTCCTTCGACGCGCAACCGGGCCAGCCCCGCGAAATTCTCGCCCATGTCGAAGATAACCGTTCCGGGCTCAGGCTCGCTCATCGAAACCGGCTCTATCAAACGCCCGATTTTGATCGGCGGCGGCATCTGGGCCATCAGAGGACCAAGGTCTGGAGACGCCACAACGGCTTCGCCCCAAGCGGAATCGTCAAACCCCGGCATATCCCAGCCCGGTTGCTCGAGGCGTGCGTCGTAGACTTCGCCCAGATAGACATTGTTTCGCACGATGGGACCGTCACCCACTTTCCAAGTGGCGTCCGTAACGAGACGGTCGTGCGTACCGTCGATGTATTCGATCTCGAGCTGTAGAATGGCGCGGGGAATGCCGATGGTGAGATGCTCGCGAATGTTGAGCCATCCCCACATTTTCAAGGGGAGCGGATTGTACCATCCGTTGCCCAGCATGATGCCGACAGCGTTGTACCCCTCGCCCAACGCGTCCGTTACGTCATAGGTTGCGTATAACACCCGCTCCGAATAATCCGTCCAGCCGGGATCGAGCCAATGGTCGCCTACTTTCGCGCCATTGAGACGCAACTCGTAATAGCCCAGCCCCGTGACATAGGCACGTGCCCTGCGGACCGGTTTCTCGATGGAAAATTCCTTGCGTAACAGAGGCGCGGGATTTTCCTCAAACAGCGCTTCCTCGTCTTCGGGCATCTCCTCGTTGCGCATGATCCAGTCCGCGGACCAGTCGCTTTGATCGAGCAGGGCGGTCTCGAACCAAGCCGTTTCGCTCCACGGCGAGATGCGTCCTTCCTCGTCCCATACCCGCACCTTCCAGAACGCGCGGCGCCGCGATCCAAGCGCAGTTCCCCCGTAGGAAATTTGGATGTTTTCCCTAGATACGACCTTGTCGGAATCCCACAAATCGCCGGTGTCGGTTTCGAGAAGTTCGGACGAACTGGCCACCAGAATGCGGTAGGCGGTCTGGGACTTTTCGCGCGCGTCGGGATTCGCGGCTTCGTTTACCCAGGCAAAGCGCGGCGTCGCTGTGTCGATACCCAGAGGATTCTCACGGTACTCGCAGGTCAGGTCTACCGGGCGCAATGCGTCTGGTGGTAGCGGCTCCGGCAGTTCTTGGTTTCCCGCCGCCAGGATCGAGACGATTAAGAAAAGCACTGCGTTATGCACCATGGATACCTCCTAGTCAGATGCGCACGGCAATTCAAAATTTGGTGCCCTTCGGTAACGGAGGACGGGTTGTCCAACCCGTCCTTAAGACCACCGCGGACGGATACGTCCGCGCTCCTTGTGATACTGCCCGGCGAGG
>JAWODE010000595.1:0-3425 GCA_046483455.1 Candidatus Hydrogenedentota bacterium
ATGGGCATTTTGTTGTTTTCGGTACTTGCGATGGCGGTTGGAACCCCGGAATTGGTCTGGCTCGACGCCTACGAACTCGAGGAAGGTCCCGTGACTCTTTCGCGGGAAGCATCCTATGCCGTCTGGGCGTGGGCCGATGGAGCATCCCCGGCAACAGTTTCACTCGGGGAAAAGACCTTAAACGTGCCGAAGAGTCCGCTTCATCAGGGGGTCTACCGGTGGGTGAAAGCCGGCGAGGTTTCCTTGCCTGCCGGAGAGACCGGGATAGCTCTTGAGGGTAACATCGCATCGGTGGCCCTGAGCGCGAACACAGCATTTAACCCTGAAAAGGCCCAGCCGCACATGCGCGTCTTCGACCAGCCCCAGACGCCCGAGGACGCCCGCTACGACATCCGCCGCGATACCGACACGGTGTTCAGCATGACCTCGTTCGATACGCGCGAGGCGTGGGAGGCTTACGCGGAAGACCTCCGGCAGACAATTCTCGTCTCGTCGGGACTGTGGCCCCTGCCCGAACACACCCCCCTCGACGCTCACATCGAATTGGCCGCCGAACACGACGACTACATCGTCGAGAAGGTCTATTTTGAATCCCGGCCAGGCGTACTGGTCACGGGCAACCTGTACCGCCCGAAAGGCGAGGGGCCCTTCCCTGGCGTAGCGTGCCCGCACGGCCACTGGAAGAACGGGCGTCTGGAAGACAGCGAGCGCGGGTCGGTGCCGGGCCGCTGCATTACCCTGGCGCGTATGGGCATGGTCGCATTCAGCTACGACATGGTCGGCTATGTTGACAGCCTCCAATTCCCCGACCACCGGTGGGAGGACCCCGTCCACAAGCTTTACGGTCTCCACCCCTTTGCGTTCCAGTTATGGAATAGCATTCGCGTGATTGATTTTCTGGCGGACCTGTCCTACGTCGATGCGGATAACCTGGCCTGCACGGGGGCCTCGGGCGGCGGCACCCAGACCTTCGCCGTCCAGGCCGTCGAACCCCGAATTAAGGTAAGCGCCCCCGTCAACATGATCTCCCATACCATGCAAGGCGGCTGCATGTGCGAAAACGCGCCGCTCATCCGCATCAACGCCTCGAACATGGAGATCGGCGCGCTCATGGCCCCGCGGCCCATGGTGATGGTGTCCACGTCGGGCGATTGGACCAAGGAGACCCCGGAAGTGGAGTTTCCGGCCATTCGCGGCATCTATGAACTCTACAACGCCGCTGACCGCATCGAAAATCACCATTTCGACTATCCCCACAACTACAACCAAGACAGCCGTACCGCAATGTACCGCTTCTTTGGCAAGTGGGTTCTCAAACAACCGGAAGAATACGCGGATTTCACCGAGCCGCCCTTCGAGAAAGACCCCGACGAGGTCCTGCGGGTTTTCCCTGAGAGTGAACTGCCTGAGGGATTTGCCATGCAGGAAACGTTCATGCCGAAAGTGATGGAGGCCACGCGCGCCAAGTGTGCCGCCCTGTTACCGAAATCACCGGAGCAGCGACAGAAATTCCGCAACGAATACGGCGTGGCCCTGTTTGACATCTTCGGATTCACCCTCCCCAAACCATCCGACGTCTCTGCGCGGCTGGTCGCCCAAACCCAAACCCCCGGCTACGAGCTCGAACGCCTTGTGATTCGCCGTCCAGATGAAAAACAAGCGATTCCGGGGCTGCTTTACAAACCGCTGGGCGGTCCCAAGGGCGCGGTGTTGGCCGTGCACGCACGCGGCAAAGCAGCGCTGGCCGACCCCGTCGCGGGCGGCCCGGGTCTGCTCACACGCAAGCTGCTGCGAGAAGGCAACGCGGTCCTGTGCATCGATACGTTCCTCACCGGCGAGTATCAGGACCCGCGCACCGGGTCCGAGCGCAAAACCTACAAATATCCGGACACCTTTCTGCCCACGGATACCGCTTACCGGATTCACGACATTGTCACGGCGGCCGCATTTCTACGCCGCGAGATCGACGCGCCCCTGGCGGTCACCGGCATCGGGGACGCGGGAGTCTTGGTTTTGTTCGCGGCCGCGGTCCAGCCGGATATCGTAAAAGTTGTCGCCGACGCCAACAGCTTTGATCCCCACAACGACACCCAGTGGGTCGAGAGATACTACCTGCCATGCATCCGGTCCGTCGGCGATTTGAACACGGCCGCGGCCATGCTTGCGCCGCGCCCGGTCGAACTCGTCAATTGCGCGGATAGCCAGGCATGGCGCGATTTCGGCGCCGCGTATGCCGATGCCGCCGGGCCGGACGGCTCGCTTGTCGTGACCGAAAGCGCAGCCGCAACCACGGGCGGTTCGTGAGGCAAACGTGGGAATGCCTGAGACAAAGACCGTCCGCGACCGATTGGTCCACATTGCCGACCTGCATTTCTGGTCGGTGGTATGGAATCCCCTCGCCCTCGCCGGCAAACGGTTCCTGGGCAATCTCAATGTTTTGTTGCGGCGCGGACGGCATTTCCCGATAGAACGCGCCGAACCGTTCGCCGACTACGTCGCCTCGCTTGGCATCCCGGCCGCCCTCCTGACCGGCGATTTCACGTCGACCTCGACCGACACCGAATTTAGAATGGCGCGGGCATTTGTCGACGGCCTCGCCCGCCGGGGTCTCGAAATCTCGCTGATGCCGGGCAACCATGACGTCTACACCTTTCGGGCAGCGCGAAAAAACCGTTTCGAGCACCATTTTGAGCTTTATCTTCCATCCAACGGCTACCCGGCCATGCGAACGCTTCCCGGCGGCACATCGCTGGTGCTTGTGCCGACGGTCTGCCCGAATCTGCTCTCGTCGGCAGGGCGCATTTCGGCGAAAGAGGTCGCCGCGACGCAGGGCCTGCTGCGTGAAGCCTCCGACCCCCTCATTGTGGGCGCGCACTACCCGGTGATTCACGCCACCGATGCGTACACCAGCGGCCGGAACCGCCGCCTGCGCAACGCCGAGGACCTCCGCCGCGTCGTGGGCGAATGCGGCAAGCGTGTGTTGTACGTGGCCGGGCATGTCCATCGCTTCAGCTACATCCGGGACTCTCAATTTCCCAACGTGTCGTATCTTTCTTCGGGGGCCTTTTTCTACCACCATCCGAAGAAAAACTGCTTCGGAGAATTCAGCGAAATAAACATTACACCCGACAACTTCGAGGTTCACCGGCATGTCTACCGCGATGAGCACTGGGAACACAACACCGCCCATGAAACACAGAAGGTCATCATAAACTCCTAGCGCAGGCGTCCTCGCTTTCATTTTTCTTATCCTACCTTGGTGCTGAAACGCGCAAGACGCCTGGCTTTACCCCTTCCAGGAACCCCGCTACAATGTGGTGCGATCTTCGGGGGCTACCAACGAAAGGACGTTGCATGAAACAGGGACTCCGCGTAACGGTTTGGAACGAAGGGGTGCACGAAAAACGCGACGAACCGGTCGCCAG
>JAWODE010000631.1:0-9771 GCA_046483455.1 Candidatus Hydrogenedentota bacterium
TAGTTTGAAATAAGGCCTGAGCTCATTATCGTCCAGATTATATTTCTGCCTGCGCAATTTTTCAGCATAATACCACCAGTCCCAGCTCTTCAATTTAAAAAATTTCCCCTCCTTATCGATGATTTCCTGCAGTTGTTTTCTTTCCTCTTTAGCTACCATGAATCTGTACCCGATAGCCACGGCACTCTTGAGTTATGTAGTCGCATGTTACCCGGCGATCTGGGCGTTGATCGTCAATGATAAGCATGTTATTGTCCGTTTTGATGTTGTTGTATGGGCTGATGGAGGAATATTTCATGCCGCGCTTCTTTACATTCGCTCTTTGTATTTGTTGTCTGGCGTTGCAGACCGCCTGGGCAGAGGAAAAGGAAGTCCGGGACTATACGTGCTTCCAGACAGCGGCTCCGTACGCTCCCGAATTGGATATCGGTTCCGATGTGGCCTTGGTCTACGGGGTAAACCCGTCGTTTCCGGACCGTGTCGCCCAGTGGCGCGGGCAGGGATATTCCGTCGGCATGATGACGGGGATCTCGTGGGGGGGGTACGACGACTATTACATGGTCGACGGTGAACTCAAGCGCGACGAAATCCAGACGGTGAAGAACGGCAAGCTGCTCATGCACGGCTCCAGCACAACGGTCGGCTACAACGTGCCATCGCCATCCTATGTCGAATACATTAAAAACCTAATGGACCCCGCCATCGACCTTGGTGTCCATGCAATTTATCTGGAAGAGCCTGAATTCTGGGCGCGGGCAGGATGGAGCGAAGGTTTCAAGAAGGAGTGGCAGCGCTTTTACAATGAACCATGGCAACCGCCCGACTCGAGTCCCGACGCACAGTATCGCGCGAGTAAGCTCAAATATGAACTCTATTTCAACGCCCTGAAAGAAGTATTCGCCCATATTAAGGCGCAAGCGCAGGAAAAGGGTATCGAAATCGAGTGCCATGTCCCCACGCACAGCCTTATCAATTACGCGCAGTGGCGCATCGTCAGCCCTGAATCCCACCTCAGCGATCTCCCCGATTTCGACGGGTACATCGCCCAAGTATGGACGGGGACCGCTCGAAGCGCGAATGTCTACCAGGGCATTAGAAAGGAGCGCACGTTTGAAACCGCGTTTTTCGAGTACGGCCAGATGTGGGCAATGGTACGTCCGACGGACCGAAAGGTCTGGTTCCTGGCCGATCCCATCGAGGACAATCCCAACCGGAGTTGGAACGATTACAGACGCAATTACGAGCGGACTATCGTCGCGTCGCTGATGTGGCCGGAGGTCCACCGGTATGAGGTCATGCCGTGGCCTCATCGCATCTTCAAGGGCACCTATCCAAAGGTCGACATGGACCTCGAAACCGGCGACCGACAGACAATCCCTCTTGACTATGCAACCGAGATTCTTACGATCATTAACGCTTTAAACGATATGAACCAGGAACACGTCGAGTTCGATTGCGGCACCCGAGGCGTGGGCATCGTGGTTTCCGATACGATGATGTTTCAGCGCGCGGACCCACAAGCCAGTGATGCGCATCTGGGTTTCTTTTACGGCCTCGCGTTGCCGCTGCTCAAGGCCGGGCTTCCACTCGAAATCGTACAATTGGAGAATGTGGTCCAGGAAGGGGCACTCGATGGCTATCGGGTGCTCTTGCTGACCTATGAGGGGCAAAAGCCGCTCGACCCTGCGTACCACGAGGCGATCGACCGTTGGGTGAGAGATGGCGGCGTACTTTTGTGCGTTGGGGATCGTTCCGACCCCTATCATGGTGTACGCGAATGGTGGAATAAACAAGGTAAACTCGATAGAACTGCGTACGAAGATCTGTTTAAGCGGGTGGGCGCCAGTCTGACTACATCCGAACCGCAAAAGGTGGGAAAAGGGTATGTGCGTGTGGCGAAAGAACACCCGGCGGAATTGCAGCGCGACCCCCGTGGCGCGGTTCGCGTGCGAAAATGGGTTCGCCAGGCCCTTGCCCTGTCCGGCTCAACGCTCGATATGCAGCATTATCTGCTACTGCGTCGCGGCCCCTACCTCATCGTCGCCGTGCTGGACGAGTCTATTTCACGCGATCCGGTAAAACTGGACGGCGCGTTCATAAATCTCTTTGACCCGACGCTGGAAACGCGGGAAGAGATAACGCTGCAGGCGGGGGACGTGGGTTTACTCTATGATATCAACTGGGCAAAAGAGCATATGCAGATGCCGGTAACCGCCGCAGCTTCTACCCGTATCCGGGACGAATCTTACAACGACGGTTTGTTCACGTTTCGCACCCGCGGACCGAAGGGAACGGCGGCCAAGATGCAGGTTTTGATGCCTAACGCGCCGGCGTCGGTAGAACTGACGCCTGCACTTCCCTTCGAGCAGCGGTATAATGAAGCGCAAGGTGTGCTTTTTCTGTCATTTGCGAATACCGCGGAGGACGTCGTCGTTCACGTGGAGCATCCGTGAACGAAACGAAATGGTCGAGGCGGCTGTACAATAGGAGGTCGGTTTGCTAGACTTGGCACACTTATGCCCTGTAGAAAGCTGGGGAGCGTTTTTGGAATGCTGGAATCGAAATTCATAGCCCATATTGCTCAAGAAATCTCTCTGAAACAAGAGCAGGTTGCCCGCGCCATTGAATTGTTCGATAACGGTTCGACCATTCCGTTTATTGCCCGTTATCGGAAAGATGTGACCGGCGGACTCGACGAGGCCCAACTCGAGGGCATCCAGCAGCGCGCTCAGTACTTCGCCTCCCTGACTCAACGGCGGAACAGCATTCTCGAAACAATCGAAAAGCAGGGGAAACTTACCCAAGAACTCAAGACTGAGATCGAAGCCTGCTTCGACCGGACACGCCTTGAAGACCTGTACCTGCCATTCAAACCCGCACGCCGCACAAAAGCCACTGTCGCGCGGGAAAAGGGCCTCGAACCCTTGGCCGATTTCCTGATGAAACAGATCGTCCTCGACGGCGCCATCGAGCTTTTCGCGGAAAAATACGTCGACTCGGAGAAAGCCGTAAGTTCGGCCGAAGAGGCCCTCGAGGGGGCCGGATTTATCGTGGCCGAACGCATAAGCAACGACGCAGATGTGCGCGCGCTTGTGCGGGGACGCATGCTCGATGAGGGAATCATCAAGGCCTACCCGACCAAAAACGCCGACGGGAAAAAGACCAAGTTTGAGACCTATTACAATTTCTCTGAACCAATCGGGAAAATTCCTTCGCACAGGCTCCTGGCAGTTATGCGCGGTCTTAAGGAAGGCATGCTGCGCATGGAACTCGTCATCGATGACGAGATTATGATGGCCGATATCCTTGCACATTATCTTAAGGAATCCGGCTCTCCATTCGAAAAGTACCTTAAAGAAATCGTGCGCGATTCGTACAACCGGCTCCTGCGACCGTCCATCGAAAACGAGGTGCTCGGAATCGCTCGGGATCGGGCCGAGGCCGAAGCCATACGCGTTTTCCGGGAAAACGCCGAGAATCTCCTGTTGCTGGCTCCTGCCGGTCAGATTACCGTGATTGGCGTCGATCCGGGCCTGCGCACCGGCTGCAAACTTGCGGTCGTGGACGAGACCGGCCAACTCCGAGAACATGCGACGGTCTATCCCACCCCTCCGCAGAACGATACCGAGACCGCCGAGAAGATTCTTGTGGAACTTATCGACAAATACAATGTGCGGGCAGTGGCCATCGGCAACGGCACAGGTTCGCGCGAGGTGTCCGCATTTATTCGCGATGTGTTGCGCCGCCTGAAGCGAGACAATCTTTTTTCGGTTCTGGTGAACGAAGCCGGGGCCTCGATTTACTCGGCTTCGAAGCTGGCGCGTGCTGAATTTCCCGACCTCGATGTAACCATTCGCGGCGCCATTTCGATTGCGCGGCGTTTGCAAGACCCCCTCGCCGAACTTGTCAAGATCGACCCCCGGCATGTAGGGGTGGGCCAATACCAGCACGACGTGAATCAGAAAAGCCTCCGCGAAGGCCTCCGCACTTCCGTCATCTCCTGCGTCAACAAAGTAGGCGTCGACCTGAATACCGCTTCCGCGGCATTACTCCGGTATGTCAGCGGGATACAGTCCAATGTGGCGGAGAATCTCGTTGAATTCCGGACTAAGAACGGTGTTTTCAAAAGCCGCAAACAGTTGTTTGAAGTAGACGGAGTTGGAGAGAAGGTCTTCGAGCAATGCGCCGGTTTTCTGCGCGTGTCAAATGGAGACAATGTGCTCGATGGCACAGGGATCCATCCCGAGGCGTATCCGGTCGTCGAGCGAATCGCGGAAGCCGTCCAGATGAATATTGATCAGTTGCTGAACGAACCGAAGTTTCTTGACGGTCTCGACCTCATGCAATTCTCCAGCGACGTAATTGGCAAGCACACCTTGTCGGATATCCGGCATGAGTTGTTGAAACCCGGGCGCGATCCTCGTACAGAGTTTAAAGTCCCCAAATTCCTTGATGATGTCACTTCAGTCGACCAGTTGGAAACCGGCATGGTCATGGAGGGAGTGATCACCAACGTCACCGATTTCGGCGCATTTGTGGATATCGGAGTGCACCAGGATGGACTTGTGCATCTCTCCGAACTGACCAACCGATTCGTCGAAGATCCCCGCCAGATTGTCAAGGTCGGGGAAATCGTGCGTGTCAAGGTCATCAAAGTGGACAAGGAACTGCCCCGCATTTCCTTATCCATGAAAGCCCTCATCCCCAGACGCAAGAAACGCCCCCGGCGGTCGCGCAATGCTGACTTCGCCACGGAAGGCTCGCGGACTTCCGAGGCGGCACCAAAACAACAAGGAGATGAGCGCCCCGCGTCGGCACAGCGCAGAGGAAAAGAACAACGCCCCAAAAACCGGCGAGACCGGAAGCAACACCGGGACCGCGGCAAGGGAAAACCCCGCCCAAAATCGCATGACAGAAAGGGTTCCGGAAGCAAAGAGCCGCTTAATACGCAACTTGCCGAGCAGCTCGCCGCCCTGAAAAACAAGCTGCGTTGACGCATCAAGCCGGGTCGTCAGTCTTCCGTTTCCGGAGAAGCATTCAAGTCATGTTCAGCCAGTAACGTTCGAGCACGCTCCGCGTCGGCTTCTTCAACCACGATTTGAATCTTGCCCATCCCGTCGACAGTAAACGGGTGGACGGAACGCGACGCCAGCGAGCTTGTGGCAGCGCGTATTCCGTGGGAAGCGAGAAACGATAACACCACATCAACCTCGCTGTCCCCGTAGCATTCATGCACGACTTCAGACATCAACGGACCCCTTCCCGATTCGCGTTTCGCTCAGTATACACCAGAATCAGCATGGACTGGCCACTGCCGTTGCGCCATCGGCAACACTGTTCTCAATCTTGAGATGCGCCGCTTCGGCACTGAATGGTTCATCACGGACATCGAAATTGTGCCGCAGGCTCTCCCGTGAAGCCTTTGCACTGACGCAGCTTCATGTAGCCCAGGGGAGGGGGAGCAAACATTTCCGTTGGCGTTCCATGTGAGGTTGTGCTATGCTACTTGCGATGCCGGTGGCGGGAGGAGGCCATGACGCCTCAGGATGAAGAAGCAGTAAGGCGCTTGGCATGGCCGTACAGTTGAGTCTCGGTAGTAACGTGGGGGCGCGTCGTGAAAACCTTGAAGCTGCCCTGGCCGCGCTGGGGCAGCTTCCCGAGACCACCCTCACGCGGCGTTCCCGTATCTACGAGACGGAACCCTACGGTGTAACCGAGCAGCCGGCTTTCCTCAACATGGCCGTGGAGATCGAGACGGGCCTGCAGCCGCTTGAACTCCTTGACGCCATCAAAGCCATCGAGCACCGGTTGGGGAGACAACGCACGGAACCCTGGGGCCCCCGCAAAATCGATATCGATATCGTGTTGTGGGGCGATTCGGTTCTCGAAACCGACAGGTTGACCGTTCCCCATCCGGATTATCGGCGGCGGGCATTTGTGTTGATTCCCTTGGCGGAGATCGCGCCCGAGGCCGTCGATCCCATCACCGGTATGACGGTTGCCCAACTCGTTGCGCAACCGGAATTGCAGGGCCGGGTCCGAAACTTGGATACCGGCGACTAGGCCACGAACCGCTCCGCTTGGAGCCCTGAAGGGACCGGGACGGCGACGTCACGGTTCGGAGGATCTAGCGATGCCACGCATCCGTACAACAACATTTCGAAAGCGCAAAGAGGCGGGCGAGAAACTCACCGTACTCACGGCGTACGATCACCCTACCGCAAAACTCCTCGATGAAAGCGGGATTGATGCTGTTCTCGTAGGCGATTCCCTCGGCACGGCCGTTCAGGGCAAAAATGACACGCTGAGCGTGACCATGGACGAGATGATCTACCACACCTCGATGGTCTCGCGCGCGGTCAAAAACGCTATGGTTATCGGCGACATGCCGTTTCTCTCCTATCAGTTGAGTTCGGCGGAAGCCGTGCGCAACGCAGGACGTTTCATCTCGGAAGGCGGCGCCCAGGCGGTCAAAGTCGAAGGCTCCGTCGACAAATTCGGTGAGAGTATCGCCGCCATTATCAAGACCGGCATTCCGGTCATGGCGCACATCGGTCTTACGCCTCAATCCGTTCACCAGATCGGCGGCTACAGAGTGCAAGGGCGCGGCGAACAGGCGCGGGAATGTCTCAAGGAGGAAGCACTGGGCCTCCAACAGACCGGGTGTTTTGCCATCGTGCTCGAACTCGTCCAGACGGACACCGCCGCCGAGATCACCGAGATGCTGACCATTCCGACCATCGGAATCGGCTCCGGTCCCCACTGCGATGGGCAGGTACTGGTCATGCACGACATGCTGGGCTTCGGACCCCAGCGCTCGTTCTTCAAAATCTTCGGGAATGTCCGCGAAACCATGGAACAGGCGTTCCGCGAATACGTCCGCGAAGTAAAGGAAGGCACGTTTCCTACGGAGGAAATGGGACACAAATGATGGTTTTCGACACAGCCGAAGCCATGCGCGCATGGTCCGAGGGTCATCGCGCTTCGGGGCGGACCATCGGTTTCACCCCGACCATGGGAGCATTGCATGCGGGCCACGAAAGCCTCATGCGCGCGGCAGCCAAGCAAAACGACGTGTCGGTTGTAAGCATTTTCGTAAATCCGACCCAGTTTGCACCGGATGAGGATTACGATAAATACCCCCGCACCTTCGAAGCCGACTGCACCATGGCATCGCGCATCGGTACGAGAGCCATCTACGCGCCCACGGCCCGGACGATGTATCCCGAGGGATATGCTACATACGTCAATGTGGAACGTATCACTGAGCGGCTCTGCGGAGCCTCCCGGCCCCATTTCTTCCGTGGCGTAACAACGGTGGTCACGAAGCTGTTGAACGCCGTGCGGCCGGACCGCGCCTATTTCGGGCAAAAAGATGCCCAGCAGGCGGCTGTCATCCGGCGCATGGTCCGCGACCTCGATATGGGCGTCGAGATCGTCGAAATGCCTATCGTACGCGAACCCGACGGCCTCGCCTTGAGCTCTCGCAACAAGTATTTGAGTCCCGAAGAGCGTCGGCGCGCCTTGTGCCTTTCGCGGGGCTTATACACCGCCCGCGAAATGCTCGAAGCAGGCGAACGTGACCCGAACAAGATTATCGAGACCGTCCGCGAGACCATGGCGGATGTGGACATTGACTATGTCGAACTGGTCGACGCGGGAGAAATCGTCCCCGTGGACCACATTCGCGGGACCGTCCTCCTCGCCGTCGCTGCGCGAGTGGGGGAGACCCGGCTTATCGACAACATCAAGTTTACCGTACCGGAAAATGAGGAATAGACCCATGATGCTTCATATGTTGAAAAGCAAAATACACCGGGCCACCATCACCCAGGCCGAATTGAATTACGTCGGTAGTATTACCCTCGATCCGGACCTGATGGAACAAGCCGACATCTTGCCCTTCGAGCGCACCCAGGTGCTCAACGTCAACACCGGCGACCGTTTCGAGACCTACGCGATCGAAGGCGAGCGCGGCACGGGTATCGTGTGCCTTAATGGGCCTGCCGCCCGCCTCGGACAGGTCGGCGACATCGTCATCGTGCTCACCTACGCCTGGATGGACGCCGAAGACGCCCAAAACCACACCGCCAAAACCGTCCACGTCGACGCCGCCAACAAAGTCACGACCATCGACCATGGCCACGAACCCAATTGAAAGGCCTAAACAGGCACTATCCAACCGCAGCAAAAAACGAGCGCCGGCCCAACGCCCCCGCTTACACAGATTCTGGCGTTATAAATTCCGTTCGAATGTTCCCCGTTGGTCCGTGTCGTGTCCGTGCTCTGGAAAAACCCCCGAGCCTGTGCTATACTTCAATTCGTTCACTATAGCCTACCTTGCGCGCCCGTAGCTCAGGGGATAGAGCGCTTGCCTCCGGAGCAAGAAGCCGTAGGTTCGAATCCTACCGGGCGCGCCATTTTTTTGTCAGGCTTAACTACTGCAAAAACCCTTCTTTATGTTTCGTTATCCCCGCCAGCAACTTCCTCCGCTTGACTCCGAATGTCTAGTCGACTAAGGTTGTAGTTGGTAGGGGGAAGCCCCCAATCGACTCGGTAAAGACCACGGCGGGAATGCATGGAAAGGGGAATTATGGCGCGCAACAAGACCAAGAAACCGGCCAAGCAGGACAACGGTGCGCGCCTGGGGTTCGAGGAGAAACTCTGGCAGGCGGCGGACAAGCTCCGCGGCCATATGGACGCCGCGGAGTACAAGCACGTTGTCCTCGGCCTCATCTTCCTCAAGTACATCTCCGACGCCTTCGAGGAGAAGCGCCAGGAACTGGAACGCCTCACGGCCGACCCCGCCAGCGACTATTTCATCAAGGAGAAGCAGGAACGCTACGGCATCATCGAGGACCGCGACGAATACCTCGCCGACAACATCTTCTGGGTCCCCCAAAAGGCCCGCTGGAGCTACATCCAGAGCAACGCCAAACAGCCCGAGATCGGCGTCTATCTCGACGACGCCATGCAGGCCATCGAGAAGGAGAATCCCCCCCTTAAAGGTGTGCTGCCGAAGGACTACGCCCGCCCGGCCCTCGACAAGCAGCGCCTGGGCGAACTTATCGACCTCATCGGCACCATCGGCCTCGGCGACAAGGAAAACCGCTCGAAAGACATCCTCGGCCGCGTCTATGAATACTTCCTCGCCCAGTTCGCCAGCGCCGAAGGCAAAAAGGGCGGCCAGTTCTACACCCCCCGCTGCGTGGTCCAGGTCCTCGTCGAAATGCTCGCGCCCTACAAAGGCCGCGTGTTCGACCCCTGCTGCGGTTCCGGCGGCATGTTCGTTCAGTCCGAAGCCTTCGTCGAGGCCCACGGCGGCCGGCGCGACGACATCAGCGTCTACGGCCAGGAATCCAACCCCACCACCTGGCGCCTGGCCAAGATGAACCTCGCCATTCGCGGCATCGAAGCCAACTTCGGCGCCCAACCCGCCGACAGCTTCCACCGCGACCTCCACAAGTCCCTCAAGGCCGACTACATCCTCGCCAATCCCCCTTTCAACATGAGCGATTGGGGCGGCGACCGCCTCCGCGAGGATGTGCGCTGGAAATTTGGCGCGCCCCCCGTAGGCAACGCCAACTACGCCTGGGTCCAGCACTTCATCCACCACCTCGCGCCCCACGGCACCGCCGGATTCGTCCTCGCCAACGGGTCCATGTCGTCCAACACCTCCGGCGAAGGCGACATCCGCAAGAACATCGTCGACGCCGACCTCGTCGACTGCATGGTCGCGATGCCCGGCCAGCTCTTCTACTCCACCCAGAT
>JAWODE010000637.1:0-4534 GCA_046483455.1 Candidatus Hydrogenedentota bacterium
GGGAAATTCAATTCACATACATCGAGATCTTGCCAGTCCTTCCATTCGATACGTCCATTTGGTTGTGCCCCGACCTCGACATCTCCGGCCACACTGCCGTAGTAGTCACCTCCGGGCTGAAAATTGGGCCCAGTGAGCGAGATTCGCATCGAAAGTACCGACGCCGATTGCATCACCATTAAAACCCCTCAGGCGGTGGTACACGGCCTCACCTTGCGCAGCTCATCGAGTTTCGACAGTAAGGGGGTTTACACCATCTATTGCGCCGAGGGACGCCTCCTCGTCGAATACTGCGATATCGCTACCGACTCCCTCTCCGCCGTGGCGGTGACGGGGGCCAAGACGGTTCCCACATTTCGCGGTTGTAACATCCATGACAGTACCCAGGCCGGCATCTTCTTTTACAACGGCGCCCGAGGTACCGTCGAGAATTGTGAGATCGCGGGGAATGGCCTCGCAGGCATACAAATCAAATCTGGAGCCAATCCGAATATCCGCCAATGCAAAATCCGGCAAAGCAAAGGGAGCGGCATCTTCGCCAACGAAAACGGCGTTGGCGCCATCGAGTCTTGCGATATTTCCGAAAACGCCTTGGCCGGCGTATCCATCGCTACAGGCGGAAACCCTACCGTGCGGGACTGCACCATCGCCAACAATCGCCGGTACGGGGTGCGGGTCTACGAAGGCGGCCGTGGCACGATCGCGGACTGCACCTTGTCCGGCAATGAGCCGGAAAACTGGTTCATCGGGGAAGATTGCGAGGTAACGCGCCTCAATAACAAGGAATAAACCGCGCATCATGCCGTCATCTATGCCGGATGTGGACGAATTCACCGCCGGGAGCACGGCGTGATGCTGCGCAAAATCACGCGTATCCTCGTGCGCGAAACCCGGCTCCCCTGGGCTCGTTGGGCAATCAAGCACAAGTTGAAAAGCCTTCCCAAGCCGGAACCCGGCACTGTGGCCGTCCTCCGACCGGACCGTATCGGCGATTTTGTGCTTGCCACGCCCGCTTTGGGCACGTTGCACCGCATTTTTGGGGATACGAGAATCACGCTGTTTGGTCATCCATCGTGGATACCCCTCGCCGAGTGGCTGCAGCAATGGGACGTCATTAATGGAGTCGAAAAGCTCGCGGATGCCTTCGCTTCACTGGACCAGGAAAAACTGGTGAAACCCGCGGTTATGTTTGATGCGGCGATGCGGCTGGCGCGTTACGAAACCATCGTATATTTCACCGCATGCCGGACAAGCGCCGTCGATACGCTCCTCTCATTGATAGCCGCCCACAAAATTGCGTGGCAAGGGGGATCTGGCAACATGCCGGCGTCCCGGGAACGTGCCAACCGGTCCATTTATGAGACCCTGTATGATGTTCCGACCGATGCGCCCGAATATATGCGAAACGCGCGGATGGTGGCGGCCTTGGACTCGGAAAACGCCATTCCTCAGGCTCCTCCACAATGGCATATCCCTCACGGAGCGGCTGACGAAACCCTCGCGCCGGTTGAAACAGGATTGGACTCGCCCTTCATCGCCCTCTCGCCGTTTACAAGCGTTTCGTTGAAAAATTGGCCCCTTGACCATTACGCCAAGCTGCTGCGCCTTCTTGGAGAGGCCTTTCCCGAACACCAATTCGTTCTTTTGGGAGACAAAGCCAATCCCCCCCTGAAAGCGCTGGCGCAACGATCATCCCGTGTGGTCGACCTCCGCGGAATGACCACCCTGCCGCAGGCATGCTGTCTGCTGGCGCGCGCGGAACTCTCGATCAGCGGCGATACCGCGGCCGCGCACATCGCCTCCGCGGTGGGCACACCGGCTCTCGTCATCATGGGCGGCGGCCACTACGGCCGCTTCTTTCCGTATCCCGCCGCGCACGAGGGATGCGAAAACGTGGCCCTCACGCATGAAATGCCCTGTTTTCAATGCAATTGGGTATGCCGCTACCGGTGGTTCCGCGAAACCTCCGCTCCCTGCGTCGCCAACGTCAGCGTCGACCGGGTCTTCGAATCTGCCTTGCGCCTGCTTCAGTCGAGCGGCCGGTAATTCACGTCTATGGCTTCGAGGCGCTCGAGATGTACGGGGAGGCGTTTCATGAATCCCTCGAAGTCGCGCCGCTTTTTGGGTGTCCAGACCACTTCGGCCATGGCGCAAGCGCGGGGGAAAGCCATGTACTGCAGGTGCTCGGGAGTCTTGATGTATTCGGTCCACAATTGAGCCTGCGCACCGAGAATGTGGCGCGCTTCCTTCTTCGAGAGCTGTTCCGGAATGGGCTCAAACCCGTAGACGCGTTCGAGGGGCAGAAAGCCACCGATGGCAAGGGGCTCCGATTCGTCTTTCGATTGATAATAATCGAGGTAGGTATGGGTTGTCGGCGCCATGACGACATCGTGGCCGGCCCGGGCCGCCGCGATACCGCCCTTCACGCCGCGCCACGACATGACCGTCGCGCCCGGGGCCAATCCGCCTTCGAGAATCTCATCCCATCCGATAAGCCGCCGCCCGCGCTCAGTAAGAAAGGCGTCCATGCGCCCGATGAACCAGCTTTGCAGCTCGTCTTCGGTCTCGATGCCGAGTTCGCGCATGCGTTCTTGTACGCGGGGACTTTCCTCCCACTGCTTTTTCGGACATTCATCGCCGCCGATGTGAATGAATTCGCTCGGGAAAAGCTCGAGCACCTCGCTCAGGACATCTTGAAGAAATTCAATAGTGCTTTCCTCGACGTTGAACACGTTCTCATTCACCCCCCAGTACGTGCGTACGGGAAGTTGCTCACCCGTACACCCGAGCTCTGGATAGGCCGCAATCGCCGCTTGGGCGTGGCCGGGCATCTCGATCTCGGGCACGATGGTGATATGGCGCGCCTCCGCATACGCCACAAGCTCGCGAATGTCGTCCTGCGTGTAAAAACCGCCATGGCGGGCCCCGTCGAACTCGTAAGGCCGTTTGCCGGCGTGTCCGACCAGGGTCTCCTCGCGCCACGCGCCGACTTCCGTGAGGTTGGGGTACTTCCTGATCTCGATACGCCAGCCCTGGTCATCGGTCAAATGGAGGTGGAGCCGGTTGAACTTATGAAGCGCCATGACATCGATAAAATCTTTGACGGCTTCCTTCGGCATGAAGTGCCGGGCGACATCGATCATCAGCCCCCGCCACTCGAAACGCGGGCCGTCCATGATGTCAACACACGGAATGGTCCATTCCGTATTCTTTACGGTTTTTTCCCCGAGCGCTTGTGGCGGCAGCAACTGGCGAAGGGTTTGAATGCCGTAGAAGAGCCCCGCCGCTGAGGGAGCGTGAACGACGGCATGGTCAGGCGTGACCCTGAGTCGGTACCCTTCGTCGCCCATCCCCTCGGAATACTCGATTGCCCCAAAAAACACCGTGTTGGCAGTGGGCTCATCGCCCTCGCGCACTGGCAATGGCAGACCTGTCGCGGGACGCAGCAAACCCGCAAACGTTTCGGCGGCAACCTTGTTGGAGGAACCTCCGGGCTCGTACAGGACCTCTGTTTCCGTATTCACTACAAACTGTCCTGATTTGGTCTCCATTTGCGCGGGCAAGGGAACCAGGGCCGCCGAACCAGCCACGTTCCCCGATGTTGCCGCCAGAACGCTCATCGAAAAAACCGCTCCAAACAACATGGCGTATTACCTCCTGAGTTGTAGTGCGGAAGAGGCTTGATGCTACCCAAATGGCACGGCCCACCGCAATAGTGCAAATCACGCAGCCTGGCAATACCGCCCGAACGGTTCTGCGTTTTCTGGCAAAGTGTAGCGCCTGACCTTGTGTCAGGCGTCCGGGTCCAAGACGCCTGGCACAAGGCCAGGCGCTACATTCGGATTATCTATAATGTCGTATAGGGAGACACCAAAGCACGAGAAATCCCGCTGCCCCAATCTCACCCAATGGGTGTCCGAAAACATCGAGTTTACTGGCGTTTCTCCCGCATTTCTCTTTAATTCACCAGTATTACCCGGCGGTTGGGGCGCGCCCAACGAGGGCCGGCGTGGGCGCAGCCGGACATAGGACCGTATTATGGGCGAAGCGTAGATGTGCCCGCGGGGCTCCGTAGATTGCGGCGGTTTGCATCTTTTGGCCGGTCCATGCTAGAGTTTTTAGTGTATTTACGGAGAGATGACCGAGTGGCTGAAGGTGGCGCCCTGCTAAGGCGTTGTGCGGGCAACCGTACCCCGGGTTCGAATCCCGGTCTCTCCGCCAGCTATTTTCCCCCGCCAATCGCAGAAATTGGCGGGGTTTTTGCATTTTTCCGGTCATTTGCGCAGGGTTAGGACGGCTATGCCTCTGCCCGCGCATTCTGCGTTCTCGGACAAGCGCCTGATATGTCTCCGGGCAAAGCGGAAATCACACAGCTTGGTCGCGACCGCCCGGAGGGGGTTCGATGAAACTGCAGGGACGTAATGCGTCTCGTACCAGCCGGACGGGTCATCCACCCATCGGCTTGCGGATATCCGCTTCAACCCACTGGGCTCGACCAGCCGTTCCTGAAGCGTTTGTTCGTCGTAAACGTAGG
>JAWODE010000041.1:0-3192 GCA_046483455.1 Candidatus Hydrogenedentota bacterium
GCGCGTCCGGCGCTATGGTACATGTCCTTCAACTTTCCTCATCCGCCCCTGGTCCCGCCCAGAGAATATCTGGAACTGTACGATGGCATGGAAATCCCCATGCCCTACGTGGGCGAATGGGCACAGGAAGCGTCTGAGCTACCCTATATGCTGCGGCCCCAAACGCGAGAAAGAGTCCCCAGAAGACAATACGCAGACGTATACGATGACTCCGGCTCATGGGCGAGGCGCCGTTTGTCGCCTTTCCTTTTCCTGGCTGGGAGGTCATGGTTTTTCGTTACTCCCGTTCTTCCAATCCGAGACGTTATTTTTTTCGGTACTTGCCACTCTGCCGTCAGCCACCTCGAAACCCGTGCCGTGTTGCCACACCTCTTCCGAAGGCCCGCTGTTTACGATAACCAATTGATCGCGTTCACGTTTGACGAGGCCGAGTTCGAGGGCTTCGGCATCGATGCGTTCCATCCGTTCCAATTCGGCGATACTTGCTCGTAGTTCTTCGATATGGGTCTGTGCGCGTTCCAACTCCCTCGAGAGTTCGTCATTCTCGTAATCAAAAGCGAGAATGCCCAGATTAAGCCATGTCTCGAAGAGAAGGGCGCCGGCGGGGATAAGGATGACCGAAAACGCCGTAAGGAAGGCCCGAAACACGTTTGCAGGTTTATACTTCCGTTTTCTGTGTGCCATGGTGTGTTATCCCAAGCGTTCGGCGGCCCGCAATCGCGCACTGTGAGCACGCGGATTGGCCTGCACTTCCGCTTCGTCCGGAACAACGGGTTTTTTCGTCAGGATGCGCAGAGAGGGCGATTTCACCTCCTTCACACGTCCATCGGGGTGAAGCACCCGCTGAGGACGCCCCTCGCGCTGGAAAAAACGTTTCACAATGCGGTCCTCGCCGGAATGAAAGGCAATGACGACCAGCCTGCCGCCTACGCGAAGCACCCGTACCGCCGCAAAAAGTGCGCCCTCGAGTGCGTCGAGCTCTTCGTTGACCGCAATTCGGACGGCTTGGAAAACGCGTCGAATTTCATCGTTTGCGAGCTTTTTTCGAGGGACTGCTTCACGGACGGTTTCCGCGAGATCGCGTGTCGAGTTCAACGTTCCCCGGCTGCGCCGTTCCACCACCGCCCGGGCAATTCTTCCCGGAAACTTTACATCCCCATAGCGCCGCAATAGCGTAGCAAGGCTCTCCTTGGTTTGCCTGGCCAACCATTCCGAAGCGGTGATTCCCGCCGTGGAGTCCATGCGCATGTCCAAGGGACCGTCTTGCTGAAACGAAAAGCCTCGTTCTGACGTATCAAGCTGCATGCTGGAAACCCCTGCATCTATCAAGACTCCGTCCACCGCGTCTATTCCGCACGTACGGAGTAATTGATCGAGGTCGGCGTAGTTGCCATGGAGAACTTGTGCCTGGGGGTACCTCGCTAAACGGTGTTGCGCGGCCGCTACCGCGAGCGGGTCGCGGTCTATCGCGATTAACCGGCCTGTGCGAAGTCGGGCCGCGATTCGTTCGGAGTGACCGCCAGCCCCCGCGGTGCAGTCAACGTAGCAACCATCTTCACGAACCTGCAGCCAGGCAACAGCCGGACCCCCAAAAACCGGTTCGTGCAAGTTATGCGGCTTCCTGGAACACCCCTATCGCCTGGTTCTCGCTGTCGTACGTCTCAAACAACGACGTTACACCGACCATGCGAAAGAGGCGCTCGGTATAGAGGTTAATCCCCACGAGCTTGACGTCGCCGCCCAAGTCTCTGAGTTTGCGAAGCCGCTCGACCATGACGCCAACGCCCAGGTAACTGATAAATCCGACCTCACGCAGGTTCAGAAGAACTTTGAACCGGCCTTCGGTCAGGCTTTCGTACATGGCCGTTCGCAGGGCGTCGACCCCGCGTTCATCGAGGTCTCCGGCAAGTCGCAAAACCGTCACTGCGCCCAAGTCTACGCGCTCAATACGCATCCGTCTTCCCTTTCTCCCTGTTGACTTCCCCACCTCCCTGGTTGGGAGGCCTCATCGCTGTCTCATCAACGCCCTCCATTCCATCTCCCATGGAAACGAGGGTCGCCATTTCCTTGTATGCCGCTTCGTTGCTACTCTGAAAACCACGCCAGCGCTCTTTGTTCCAGAGTTCAAGGTGGTCGTCGACGCCGATCAATACGGCCTCTTCGTCGGTGTCGATTTTCCCCATCTCGCGAAGGTGGGGCGGGATGGCCATACGCCCTTGGCCATCGATTCGTGCTTCACCCATGCTGCTGAAAAAGAGGCGTCGGAAATCGAGTGCTTTGGCATTCATCGAGGAGTAGCGGCTGACTTGCGCGCGAATGCGCCGCCATTCATCTCGCGGATACACCGAGATACAACCATCAAAGCCCCGGGTCAGGTACCATATGGCGTCGCCCTCCACCTCCATGACTTGCCGGAGACGGCTGGGTACAGTAAGGCGGCCCTTGTTGTCCACCTTGACTGCGTACTCGCCGAAATACATGAACTGGTTCCCCGAGTGTGGTCCCTTCCGCCAACTTCCTCCACCGACACCCAAAACTTACCACCAATTTGCACCACTGTCAACCCCTTTCCTCCACTTTTCCCTTTAGAAATCAAGGGTTTAGAGGCCTTCATTGCCTATAGAACCACAATATATTGTGCATAACAAAAGAGATTGATCGATAGATATACAAAATACAGAGAGTAAAAGAATTTTCACTTTTTTATAGTATGAGGGCAAGGCTGAACCAGTTCTTTTCGAGAAATCCCGTCTTTCTGTTCACGGAAGCCAAAAAGCGGGGGTAATCATTGGTTGTAGGACACAGAAAACGGGGCAGAGGAACTGTGGAAAAAGGCCCGCCCGCGCTTGACGGACGCGAAAACGCGCAAGAGGGTATCTTGAGGGTTCAGTTGAAAGAGCATTCTCACACAAAGGATCAAAGGACACAGCGAGTCGGACCGGGAAAGACGCGAATAAGCATGCCTTTACTTATGATCTTCGACCTCCGCGTCAATCTGCGGCATCTGCGGATGTTTCTCTTGCCTCTTTCCCGCCCCTAATTCGTTGCTGTGTCCTAATCTCTTCCAAACCCTGTGTGTGGCGTAGCATGGCCGTCCCGGCCATGATCGGTTACGGGCGAGACGCCCATGTTACGGCATCCTTCATGTCTTGGTGTCTTGGTGGTTCAATCTCGAGAGCATTTCAACGCAGA
>JAWODE010000217.1:0-5516 GCA_046483455.1 Candidatus Hydrogenedentota bacterium
CCTCGCCCGATTTTGCGCTGGTCAACAGCGCCCCGCTCGCATCCAGTCCAATCACTTCCTCGATCTGACGCCTCACGGATGCCACGTCCGCACTGGGCAGATCAACCTTGTTGATAACGGGGATAATCTCGAGATCTTGTTCAATGGCCCTGTACGCGTGGGCGAGCGTCTGCGCCTCGTCCCCATGCGCCGCATCTACCAGGAGTAACGCGCCCTCGCACGCAGCCAAACTGCGCGATACCTCGTACGAAAAATCCACGTGCCCCGGCGTATCAATCAGGTTCAACACGTAATCCTGCCCGTCCAGGGCCGTGTAATTCAGACGCACCGCCACCGACTTGATGGTAATGCCGCGCTCGCGCTCGAGGTCCATGGTATCCAGCGTTTGCTCACGCAGTTTCCGGTCGTCGATCGCTCCCGTGAATTGCAGGATTCGGTCCGCCAGCGTCGATTTACCGTGATCGATGTGGGCGATGATCGAGAAATTGCGAATCTTGTTAAGTGGTATCGCCATACAACCTGTTTTCAGGGAATCCTTCTACCGCTGCTCTCAGCGCTCGGTTCGTTCAAATACCTGGTCAATGACACGAAGACTGCGAAAACTCGTTTCCAACTGCCGCGCCGCATAGGCGCGAACCGCCGCAAAAACCGCCCGGCTGTCTCCGATGTCCGGACATTCGGCGCCGTGGGCCGCCAAGGCGCACAGACCCTCGTATTCCCGGGCACTCAATCGCGTATCGCCCGGTTGCGAGGGTGATAGAACGCCATGGTCGAACGAAAATGAGATGCGCTCACGCGAGCCGCGCGGCGCGAGGGCCATTTCAAAACCCGCCACCGCCAGCAAATGCACCGCCTGCCACGCTGCATGCGTTCGCGCATCGCCCGGCCAAGCTGCCAAGGATTTCAACCCGCCCACGAGCCTCGAATACAATTCTTCGGAAGGCTCGTTCTCTTGGGCCGCCTTAAATGCGATCTCGAGCGGAAACGCCGCGTAAACCGACTTTTCCAGGTCTGCCTTGAGTGCAGGATAGGTGTCTAGAACCGATACCTGACCCAGTTTCTGAATCGACCGGCCCTCTTTCCAGTAATAGACCACCTCGAGGCGGTTAAACGTGTCCAACACGCCCGCCAGGCTGCTCTTCGCCCGCCGCGCACCCGCGGCCATACAGGCCACTTTGCCGCGGTCCGGCGTCAAAAACGTCACGATCCGGCTTGTCTCGCTGAAATCCACGCCCCGGAGCACGACCGCCTCTGTTCGTTCCTGGGACACCTCAATACTCCGACGCTCGGGACCTTACACGCCCTCTCCACGCGACTTGACGGGAAGACCAACGAACTCCTAGGCGGGCAAGGCGTTACATGCCTAATCATACCATTCAGGCGGAATCGACGCAAACCGCCCTGCTGCCAACGGGCCTCCCATCATCGGCATCAAACCTGCAAAGGCCAGAAGAGGCCACACCAGCGCATAGACATAAGATGCAAAGGCCAAGTGAGCATTACTGACCGGCGGTTTACACAGGAAACCGGGGTCTGTCCCGAGAGTTTTCGTATCCCAAGGGTTTTCGCGGCCAAGCAATTCCGAACAAATGACGTTCGCGGTAGAAATGGCCCTTGCGGGTCACCCCCCGCACAAATCCCGGCGTGTGGAATTGCCGCACCGGCGAGCTCGATTTGGGTCATCGGGCTCTGGGGACAAAATCTCGGACGCTTGACACTGGAATGCTGGAGCATGACAATAGTGGCAGATTCTGAAGTACGGAAGTTGTATCGTGTCATTACCTCGCCGAAAACGTTGCCAAAAGCTCCGTCTGCCGGACTATATCGCGCTTGCGCTTCTGGCATCCGTTGCCCTATCGGCGATGTTATGGTGGGATGCGCAGTTCAATGATATCTGGCTCCAGACCACCGGGCGCGTGCTCGAGGGCCGCGTCATCCAATCGCATTACAACGCCCCGCCCACCAAGCAGCGGGTGCAGCTTGTGTATGCATACAGCGTGGGCGGGGTCATGTACCAGGGCCAGTGGACAGGCTACTGGCCGGCGGAGAATAGTCCGAACGCATTACCGGAGAACCGGTACGGCGAGCTGTTCAGCAACGGTTATCCCCTCAAGGTCTCTTACGAGGCGGGGAATCCGGCGCGGTCGGAGCTTCATCATCACGCGCCCGAACGCCATTTCGGGCTTGCAGGTACGACGGTGGGCTTGGCTGTTGCCGCGGGCATTTACCTTATTCGTGTGTATCCACATTGGCGGCGTAGCGTAACGCACTAAGCCGGCCCCTGTGATCCGCTATTTTTCTTCTTCTTCCGGAGGCAGCACGATCTCGAGATGCAACTCTTCGAGCTGTTTCTGCGTGACCTCGCTCGGCGCGTTCATCATGAGGTCCTGCGCACGCTGGTTGAGCGGGAACGCGATGACCTCGCGGATGTTGGGCTCGTCAGCCAGCAACATGATAATACGGTCGAAACCGGGCGCAATGCCCCCGTGAGGCGGGGCGCCGTAATGGAACGCATGCCAGAGCGCTGGGAATTTGCTCTCGACAACGTCGTGAGAATATCCGGCAATCTCGAAGGCCTTCAACATGATCTCGGGCTTGTGGTTTCGGATGGCACCCGACGACAACTCGACGCCGTTGCAGACAATGTCGTATTGGAAAGCGAGCACCTCGAGCGGATCGAGGGATTCCAGCGCCTCAAGCCCTCCCTGGGGCATCGAGAAGGGGGTGTGCGAGAAATCGATCTTCTGTTCGTCTTCGTTCCATTCATACATGGGGAAATCGACAATCCAGCAGAACGACACGAGGTTTTTATCGATCACCCCGAGGGCATTGGCGAGGTAAACACGCACTTTCCCCATGAGGGCGTTGGTTTCCGTGCGCTCCCCCGCGCCGAAGAATAGGGCATCGCCCTCTTCCGCCCCGGTCTTCTCGACAAGAGCCTGTTTCTCGGCATCGCTGAGGAATTTGGCGACGGGGCCCTTCATCTCGCCATCGCGCAGGGCTATCCACGCGAGCCCCTTCGCACCTTCCTGTTTGGCGAAAGATTCCGCGTCGTCGAAGAACTTGCGGGGCTGGGCTGCAGCGCCTTTCGCGTTGAGCGCCTTGATGGCGCCGCCTTTGTCCACCGCGCCCCGGAACACTTTGAACTCACTCTCGGCAAATACCTGCGAGACATCCACCATGGTCAGGTCATACCGGATATCCGGCTTGTCGGTCCCGTAGCGTTCCATGCATTCGCGGTAAGGAATGCGCGGGAATACGTCAGCCGCGACCTTCTTGTCGGAAAGTTCGCGGAAAATCCGCACCATGAGCGCTTCAAGTTCCTTGAACAAGTCGTCCTGAGTGATGAAGGACATCTCGATATCGATTTGATAAAACTCGCCGGGACTCCGGTCGGCGCGCGAGTCTTCGTCGCGAAAGCACGGGGCAATCTGAAAATACTTGTCGAATCCCGAAGCCATGAGCAATTGCTTGAACTGCTGCGGCGCCTGGGGTAAGGCATAAAACTGGCCGGGATACAAGCGACTGGGCACGAGATAGTCCCGGGCGCCTTCCGGCGAGGAACTCGTGAGGATAGGCGTGTGATACTCGATAAAGCCGCGCTGGGTGAGGTGTTGGCGCACGAGTTGGGCCGTCTTCGAACGCAGTAAAATATTCTTATGCAGGCGTTCGCGGCGCAAATCCAGGAACCGGTACGTGAGCCGCGTTTCTTCCGGATATTCGGTGTCCTGGTTGACCGGAAACGGGAGCATTTCGGCCTGGGAATCAATATCGAACACCGTAGCGACAACCTCGATTTCGCCCGTGGCCAGATCGGGGTTCACCGTCTCAGGGGTACGGGCAACCACCTCGCCCACAACCGTAATCACGCTCTCGAAACGCACTTCTTCCGCATCCTTAAAAAACGGTTTATCCGGATTGACGACGACCTGGGTCAAGCCGAAATGGTCGCGCACATCGATGAAGATGACGCCTCCGTGATCGCGTTTGCGATGGACCCACCCCGAGACTTTCACCTCTTTTCCAACATCCTGCTTGCGAAGTTCCGTGCATGTATGGGTTCTAAATGGATGCATTCCGACTCCTGATCTTACTGGTTCCCGGTCATGTGCACCTGTTGCGCAATGCCCCCCGTAAATCGCGGTATGGTAAAGAGAGACCGGAAACAAGTCAAATTCTCGGCGGTTTCATTCGAAAAAAATCACGGAGCGTGGCACTGACATCGCCGACAGACAGAAAACCCCTCCCCCTTATGGGGTTATCCGGGTCCCCGTCAGAATTCTGTTACCTCGCGACCCGGAAACCGCGCCAGAAGCGAACGTTCGACGCCGCGTCATCGGCGCGGTTTGCTGACCGCTGATATGTTGCGGGGTTATACCAGGAACCGCCTCGAACAACGCGGGTCGAGCCGGATGCAGGCCCCTCCGGGCTTATCGCGGGACTACTCGAATAATAGTCGTCGTTGAACACATCGTTACACCACTCCCACACGTTCCCACTCATGTCAAAGCATCCCGCGGGGCTTGTTACCGCCGTATAATACCCGACGGGGGATGTGTAGGGGTGGCCGGATAACCCAAGAGGATTGTTTTCGTCATAGTTGACGTTGGCTGGACTGATGCTGTCGCTGCCGTTGCCATAGCGGTAGTGGTACCCTCCTTCGGAGGGGTCCCATGCCGCCGCTCGCTCCCACTGCGCTTCTGTAGGAAGGTGGTAGCCGTCTCTCGAGAAATCGCAGGTCCAGGTATCCGTGTCGTAGCACGGCTCCAGCCCCTGCCACTCGCTTAGCCAGTTGCAATAAACCGCCGCTCCAAACCACGTCACTAACACCACGGGGTGATTCGCCATCGAATAACCGTCGCGCTCGTCCACGATATACTCAGACCCCGAATAGCCGATCGAGCAATAGGGAGAACTCTCTTCGAGAAGCAACCGTTCATAAACCCAGACGTCGCCTGACCTGCCCGCGAGCCGCTCGGTCTCTAGCGCCCAATTCAGGATGTCGGCGAACTCTTGGTTTGTCACCTCATACTTGCCTATCGTGTACGCTGAAAGCGTCACCGTATGCGCCGGCAACTCGTTGGCCGCCCCCTCATCAAAAGCATCGCCCATCTCGAAGGCTCCCGCGGGCACCGAAGCCATTTCCCCTGTGACCGAAAGGGCCACCACCTCCGTATCCGCCGGGTCGTCATCGTTCGCGAAAGTCACCTGAGCGGTATACGGCTTGCTGAAATCGCTTGTGCTGATGGTTACCGATGTGCTGTTGCCCGTGAACACGCCTGGCGCGACTTCGATGGCAGCATCGTCAACGCCCGCGGCCCAACTCAGTGTTCCATCTCCAATGTTGCTCACGGTCACCGTCGCGCTCGGCGAAGCTTGACTCAAGCTGATATTCGTAAGGCTGACGGTCAGGTCTGGCAGGCCTCCTGAGACGACCAGATTTACCGCGCTTCCCTCGTCTACCAATAATCCTTCCGCCGGGTTCTGGCTGATAACGTTACCCACGGGCACTACGG
>JAWODE010000218.1:0-9830 GCA_046483455.1 Candidatus Hydrogenedentota bacterium
ACCCGTCCCCGCCCTCCGGGCTTCCTTGGAAACCATTCCCAAGTTCGATAAGCCTGAAAAACACATTGGCAACATCTTTCCAGATCCGCCAAACTCAGATCCAAAGCAGGAAACATCTTGATAAAGAAACAATCGCCGTCATCTATTTCCAGAGAGTTGGCCATGAGGGGATCACCCATGTGGTGAGATAAGAGAGGAAGGAGCTGTTGAAAAAGTCCGAGCGAAAAGTAGGGTGATCCGACGCTTTGCGCAGCAAACCGGGGTCTGTCCCGGCCGCTTTTCGCGCCTCCTATGGACGGCCCGGGTCTTTCAACTGCTCCAGGGATACTGTTTTTCCGCGGCGCCAACGGCACGTTGGCATATCAGCCCAGGCTGGAGGCCTGGGTATAGCCATTTCCTTACATCCTCCGGGCTGAAGGCCCGGCACACCATATGACTCGCGAAAGGTACGGGCCTTCAGCCCGCGCCTTTTCTTTGGATGCCGGTTTCCCAGCCCTTCGGGCCAAGCCGATATATCTCGCGCTGTTGGCGCTTCATGGATAGCTACGCGGGGCATCTCGCCTCCCCCTCAGTTGAGGGAGTGTTACCCGACGATTCGGGGGCCGGTTTCTGCGCGCTGGATATACTTCCTAAAGATGGCCCTCTCAACGTCATTACCCCTCTCCCTGGGTAAAGGGAGAGGGGTAGAAAACGCAGCCCCCGCACTTCGTCATAGACGCGCGGCAAAATGCCCCGGCTACTTTTCGATCACGAACTCATCGCGAACAGCCCCGTCGCCGTCATACGCCTTATAGGTGAGTTGATTGCCGTCGATTTGGATGTCGAGCACTTGGTACGTCGAGACATTCGTCATGCCGACTTCGGTGTAGTCGAAATCGCCCTGGTCGTAATACTTGGTACCGGATACCGAGACGATGTAAATGGTGCCTTCGCTGGGGGAATCCACGCGCTTCTGGTCTCGCATGGGCCACGTCCGGAGATACGCGTGATCGTGGCCTTGGAGCGCCAGATCGACATGATATTTGTCGAACAACGCCCCCCATATGCCGCGCACTTCGGGGTTGTCGCGCCGGGGACCGCTCGAATATGCGGGGTGGTGGTAAACCACAAATTTCCACGTGGCCTCGGTGCCAGCGAGTTGCTCTTCGAGCCACTGGGCTTGGGAAGCGGGCGGCAGATTCGAGTCAAGTACCACAAACAGAGCGTTGCTGTACTCGAATGAATACGCGCGCTCGGCGGGGATCGTATCGGGTCCGTTTTCAGGCAAATCGAACAATTCGAGGTACATCCATGGACCCAGTTCGCCCTGGTCTTCGTGATTTCCGATAGCAGGGACAAGCTGCCGACGGTCATAAACCGGCGCGGCATTGTGAAAGAAGCTGTCCCAGTCGTCGCGTTCGTTGCCCCGGTTGACGAGGTCGCCCGCCATCACATAGAAGGCCGCAGCCGGCTCCTCGGCATAGGCCTTTTGCACCAGATTCCCCCACGTATCGAGGCCGTTTTGCGCATCTCCCATATAGATAAACTTGAACGGCTCCGTACCGGCGGGCGCGGTCGTAAACGTAGAGACGTCACTCCAACCGCCTTGCGATCCATCGCCGACGGCGTACTCGTACGTGGTGCCGGGCTGCAAACCGTCCAGAACCGCCGTATGCCGGTGCACGATGGGGTCGTTGGCGGTGTTGTAGGAAACAAGGGGTTCGGTTTCCGCGGCGACTACCCTCCAATCAGCATTGGCCGTTCGAAAGCGCACGGCCCCGCTGTCCCCCTCTTCGCTGGTGCGCCATTGGATGGCCTGGGTGTTTTGCGGATCGCCGCTCCAGGTCAACACGATCTGGTCCGGCGCGGAGGTTGCCGGATATTGCGTGAGCCGGAAAATGTTGGTCAAACGTGCGGTACGGCGCTTGTCTTGGTCACCGCGCAGAAGAACGTCTCCCTCGAGGGCGTCCGGGACTTCGCCAAGCACGCGATCGTCCCAGCCGACATACGGTCTTTCCCCCACGCGGACCACGCCGAGGGTATGGCGCCCGGGATAGATATCCGTCACCTCGACGGTATCCGATTCGTTCCGGGGGGCGATGCCGACAAAATAGTGGTCGCCGCTGCCCGTGAGGGAATTCACGCCGAGACCGATTTCACCGGGGTCGAACTCTTTCTGCCACGCCTCGAACGTCTCGCCCCCGGCCTCGACCCTGTAATCGGTCTTCTCGAAACCGCGCCCCTCGAGCCAATAGACCGTTTCGCGTTGTTGGGCCTCACGAAACACCGTCACCACCACGGGCACATTCACCCTGAATACGAGGTGCTCGGAAGCAAGAATCTCGCGTTCCTCCTCGGTCATAAACTCGAGGACGCTTTTTTCGTTAAGCTCCGTTAGCTCCTCGGGAGACATTTCGCGCTGCATGCGTTCGATGATGCCCGCCACGGTATCGTGCACGGACGGATGCGTGCCGACATGGGCATACGAAATACCCGCCAACAAGACCAGAACGGTCAGAACACGTGTGATATGTCGCATCGTTATACCTCTAACTTGGTCTGAGCTATGTATTGGGACATAACAACGGGATTCTGCGCCCCATTCCCGCAAGGCGCTATGGGCTTGTCCCGGCAGGCATTATGGCGTTTCAGCGCATCCTGAAAAGAACGCCACACTCGCTCGTCTTATATTACGTACGCTGTAGCCCCCTTCCTGAACCACGAGGAGCGGCAGCCTGGCCTCCGCAAGGCGTTTCCCCATCGTGCGAAAGGCCCGCGCTTGCAGAAGCAAGTTTCCAGTGGGATCGCCTTTCATGGTGTCGAATCCAAGACTGATGACGAGGACATCCGGTTTCTTCTTATTCACTTCCCTGAGTGCCCTGCCAAAAATACGGAGGTACGCTTCGGTATCGGTGCGCGGGGGAACCGGAAAATTTCTGTTGTATCCGAGTCCTTGCCCGCTTCCCGTTTCATCGGCAAAACCTGTGAAATAGGGATACGCGTAATCCGGATGCCCGTGGACCGAGACCGTCAACACATCGTCGCGCTCATAAAAGATATCCTGCGTCCCGTTCCCGTGATGAAAATCGACATCGAGAATGGCGGTTTTGGCCCCCTGCGCGCTAAGATACTGCGCGGCAACCGCCGTGTTATTGAAATAACAGAAGCCCCCGAAAAACCGCTTTCCAGCGTGGTGGCCGGGAGGCCGGCAGACCCCATAGGCCAGCCGCCTTCCCGCAAGAATTTCATCCGCGGCCGTCAAAGCGGCATCGGCAGCGTCGCGGGCGGCGATATACGCATTCCGGTAAAGTGGGGTATCCGCATCCAGGCAATAGTACCCCGCCTGCACCGGCAACCGTTTCGGACGGCGGTCGGGCACGCGAAGGGGAAACGCGTCCGGATAGACAGGCCGCCCTTCCTTAATTTTGCCGCACACAACACGCAGGTACTCGAGGAAGTCCTCCTCGTGCACGGCCGCCAACGGCCCCCGGCCGTGTGGTTTCATCGCCAGCGACGTAAAGAGCCCCGTCGCACTCAGCGATTCGCAAAGAACCTTGGCGCGAACCGGATGCTCGAAATAACCGCGTTCCCTGACGTGATGCATCTCGTGGCGTGGCGGGCGCACCATGGCAAATGCATCGGACACCTTTCCTGGTGCAACTTGCGCCGGCTCGGCCACCTTTTTCCGATACCGGAACGGCCGAAACCGGACCGGGTCGTCGTTAAAGGAATTGACCACACGCCGCACGTACTCGCGGTCCGTGATATTCCCGAAGCGGCGAGCCAGGATCAATTCGACCGCCTGTTGGGCGTCTTTGCGCGACAGGCACACCGTCTGGCCGAGACCGTCAAACAAAAGGAGTGCCGACAAAGGGGGGTCGCCCACGGGCAAGTGATAATCCGTGCCTTCAATAACCCGTACGCCGTAACGTTCGTAAAACCGCATGCGGTTTTGGTTTTCCTCAAGCTTTTCCGGGTCACGAAGAAGTTCCGGCACATCCGGATCGACCTCGAGATAAAGTCCCCGCGCTCCAAGATGCGTGCAATACTCGCGAACCGCCTCGTACAAGGCCCCTCCGATGCCTCGGCTCCGCACCCCCGGCCGCGTGCCCACGAAATCGAGAAACGCACTCTTCACCTCGAAAAAATACATCACCAGTGCAAACGCATCGACACGCCCCAGCGCGCCCTCAGCAACCAATAATCCGGAACGGTACCCATGCTCCGTTGGATGCTGGAGAAGCGACGGCAGTTTGTCGGCATAATCCGCAAGATCCGGAAACGTTACGCGAAAAATACTCTGTACCTGCTCCAAGCGGTCCCGGGACAGAAAAAAAGCATCACCGTGAATAGCGCGAATGCGAAACATCGTTTGTCTACTCCACTAAACTCGCCCACTGCCGGCATGCGTGCCGCGGCGGAAGGGATTATAGCGTAAGCCATCGAAGGGGGTGCACTTTTTCGCGGGAAAAGGCTGCCTGCCTTCAAAGACCAAGAGGTGGTATATTCGCCTTTCCTCGTGTGGAGCGCTAGGCGTCCGCGGGCTCATACCTGCCGAAACGGAAGCGCTCGAACTCGGGCACGTCTCGCGCTTCGAACATAATCCGTTCAATACGCGCGGCGACCTCCGGATACTCGTCGGCCACGTTGGTGGATTCCGAGAGGTCTTCTTCCAGATTGTACAGTTCCAGGGGCGCATCCGGATTCTTCTGCAAATTGGTCTTAATGCCTTTCCATTTGCCCATGCGTACCGCCACCTGGCCGCCGTAGCCGGGAAAGTCCCAAAACAGATAGTCGTGCTTGCCCTGAGCTTCCGGCTTGCCGAGAATCTCAGGAAGGAAGCTGATGCCGTCGGTGTTAGGCGGCGGCTCTGTATCGGTGAGCGCGGCAAGTGTTGCCGGAACGTCATAATGCGCCGCGATGTGGTCCGTGACGGTACCGGCCGGAACCTTCCCGGGCCACCAGGCAATCATCGGCATGCGGATGCCGCCCTCATACAGCGACCCCTTGAGACCGCGCAAGGGACCTACGCTCTCGAAGAACTCGTAATCGACCTGCTTGCCGAGATGGGTCGTGCCGTTGTCGGAAGTGAAGAAAACGATCGTGTTGTCGTCGAGTCCCAATTCGTCGAGCAACGCGAAGAGGCGGCCCACCTGCTTGTCCAAAAAGGAAATCATGGCTGCATAACAAGCTTTCGGCGTGGGATGTGGCAGGTAGCTCTTTCCTTCGTAGGGGGTTTCCTCCCATTGGCCTTTGTATTGCTCGAGTTCCTCTTCGGGAACCTGCAGGGCGAGATGCGGGATTACAGTCGGGTAATACAGGAAAAACCGGTCGTCTTTGTGGTCGCGTACAAATTTTAGCATCTCGTCCGCGATGCGTTGCGGGGCGTACTGCTCGCCGGTCAGTCCGCGCGTATTGCCCTCGAGGGGTTCGCGCTGGTCCTGATTCACAAGAAACCGCGGGTAGAGATTGTGCGCATGGCTCTGGCAATTGTAGCCGTAGAACCGGTCAAAGCCCTGGGTGAGCGGGTTGCCGCTGGTGTCGGGCGCGCCGAGTCCCCATTTACCGAAGCAACCGGTCACATAACCCCGGCGTTTGAGTAATTCGCCGAAGGTCACCTCATCCGCGGGCAAGGGCAATTGCCCGGCGAACGCATCGCGCGGTCCCATGGCGTGGTTGTTGCGCACATAGGCATGACCGCCGTGCTTCCCCGTAAGCAGAATACAGCGGGACGGCGCGCAGACGGGCGAACCGGAATAATGTTGCGTGAAGCGCATCCCCTCGGCGGCCATCCGATCAATGTTCGGCGTCTTGATCTTCTCTTGTCCGTAACACCCGAGTTCCTTCCAGCCGAGATCGTCGGCCATGATAAACACAATATTGGGCAGCCGCTCGGATGCGCCTTCCGACAAACGAGGCAGGCCTAACAACGAGGCAAGCGAACACCCCGCGGCCGTGTTCTTGAGAAACTGGCGACGGTTCAGAGTTCTAGCATGCATAGCAACCTCCTGGGCTCGTTTTTGAGAATCCAATTTGAGAATCCAATGCTAACATAGCCTCCATAGAGATGCGACAATGGATGAACCTTTGTCTTCTAAAAACTACGAACATCGGCATCCCGCATGAAGCGTCCGGCTTCATGCCTGAGGAATCCCGCCAAATGAGGCCCCGCCAAATATTTGCTTTTCAGCGCGTTAGCAGGTATACTCCATTCAAATTTGAGCCTGCTTAATAGTAGTAGGTGTGTTTGACGAATACGATCCCTCCTACACTGTGCTCACCTCAGAGTTGGATTCCACGTGTGTGATGCTTCCCGCTTTGTCGGTGCTGAATAAAGCAGAACACTCCTTGAAACGGTGCATACCGGCAAGGAAGAAGGAACATCACTGTGAATTTCCAAGAATTGAACATCGATCCACGTTGCCTTCGCATTTTGAAGGCGCAACACATCACCGAACCGACGCCGGTTCAAGCCCAAGCCATTCCCATCGCTATCAAGGGACGCGACCTTGTGGGCATCGCCCAAACCGGCACCGGCAAGACCCTGGCGTTTGCCTTGCCCGCCCTGGCGCGTCTCGCCAATGGCAAAACCTCGGGCACGAGCATGCTCGTGCTGACGCCTACCCGCGAACTGGCACAACAAGTCCATGCGGTGCTCGAACCGCTGGCGCGTTCCATGGGCATGCGCACCGCCTGCATCTTTGGTGGGGTGGGGTTCGACGCCCAAACGAAAGCCCTGCGCAACGGCTGCCCCATTATCGTGGCTACGCCCGGCCGCCTGCTCGATCATATCGGGCGCCGAAATGCCCGTTTCGAGAATCTGTCCGTGCTCGTAGTCGATGAGGCGGACCGGATGCTCGACATGGGCTTTCTGCCGGACATCAAGCGTATCCTTGCTGTATTACCCAAAAAACGCCAGACACTCATGTTCTCGGCGACGTTTCCCAAGTCCATCGAGCATCTGGCCGCCGAGATGCTACACGAGCCCGCCCGCATTCAAGTAGCCGCGTCGGCAACACCCGCCGACGCTGTGCGCCAGGGCATCTATACCGTTGAACACGGTCGCAAATTCGGCCTTCTGTCGAAAATTCTCAACCAACCGGAAGTCGAGTCGGCCTTGGTGTTCTTACGAACCAAACACCGCACCGATCGTACCGCGCGGGCCCTTCAGAAAGCCGGCTTCAAGGTGAAGGCCATTCATGGCGGCCGTTCGCAGAGCCAGCGCGACCGAGCCATCGAAGGTTTTCGCAAAGGGCGCTTCCAAATACTGGTCGCAACGGATGTAGCCGCTCGCGGGTTGGACGTCGAGGGCATCAGTCACGTCGTCAATTTCGACATCCCCAAAAATTCAGACGATTACATCCACCGCATCGGGCGCACGGCACGAGCCAATGCCTCGGGCGACGCCATTACCTTCGTCTGCCCCAACGAATTCATGGCCTTGAACGAAATCGAGACCGCCTTGGGCAAGAATCTCCCCCGCAAGGATTGGGAAGGGGCCGTTCCAGTCGTCTCGTTATTTGGTAAAAAGACGGAGCGCCCTCTCAAGAACAAGCGCCGGGGCGTTCGTAATGGCCGCCGCCGCAAGCTAATGACCGCCCGGTAAACCACATCGCCGCGCGTCTGTAGTGTGGAACCCACAGCTGTGTGGCGCCGGCGGCCTCCCGCACGCCCGGGTCAATCCTGGTTTTTGCGAGTGAGATGTTTGTCGGCAAAATCGAGGTACATGCCCCAGTCCATTTCGGTAATCGAATGCTTGCCCGCGCGAATATGGTAGCCAACGGTACCATGGGCGGCGACGCCGGGCTCGGGCATTTCGTCCACCGGAAGGGGTTCTTCGCCGAACAGTTCATATACGGGTCCGGCATGGTACGCGGAAAGAAATTCGCCCTTCGGGTCGGCCCAGCGGTCCTCGGTCGCGCTGGCCACATAAACCGGCCGCGGAGCAGCGAGAGCCACGAGCATGTGCTGGTCCACCGGCAAGTCCTCTTCGCGCTCGTTGTACTGGCGGAAATTGCGGCAGAACCAGTGCGGAAAACTGTCGTTGATGCGGCTGACCCGTTCACCGAAACGCCGCCGCGACAACGCCGCGCCGCCACAACCCGAATCGTTGCTGATGACCATGGCGAAGCGCTCATCCAATGCACCCGCCCAAAGGGCGGTCTTCCCAAGACGCGAATGCCCAAGAACGGCCACCTGGGTGTGGTCCACGGCATCGTCGGTTTCGAGGTAATCGAGGCAGCGGCTCAAACCCCAGGCCCACGCGCCAATGGCGCCCGCGTGCGCTCCGTGCCGCTCTTCGCCTTTATCGAGAAACAGCGACAGTAGCCCGCGGCGGTAACGGTCGTAATCATCGGGGGCGGCATCGCCGTAGTAATACGTGGCGATGGCGTAACCGCGCTCCAAAATCATTTCGACAGGCACGTTTTCCATGCGTGCCCCCCGCGATGCCAGTGTCGCGATGTTGTCCACCACCCCTTTGCCATGCCCGCGCATCCAACGCGTGGATACCCGAATTGCCGGGTCGGTGTGTATGGTCTCGTTGCCCCAGAACCCGAGGTATAGAAACCCGGGCACGGGACCCTCGACATCATTGGGCGTGTAAAGCAGCAATTCGAGTCCCGGGCGGTCGCATTCCTCGGCCAGGTGGATCACCACTTGCTTCCGCGTCGCCCTTCCTCCGAGCGCCTCGGGGTCGTCATCCACCACCTGAAACCGAAGGTGGGGCGGATCGGGCAGGCGCCGTCCATAGACATGCTCTTCGAACAGCGCCAAGACTTCCGGACGGCGCTCCTTGCGCCACGTCTCAGCATCGGTGACCGAACTGCCGTCATCGAGTACAAGAGGATCCGGCAGGGTATAATCCGGCACGTTCTCTTCGTCATAATTCGCCGTAAATCCAAGGCATAACGCCGCGGAAACCGCCATATACCACGCTCGTTTTGTCATGCTGCCCCCTGAATTAGATAGGACTTTCCTTTAACGCCCGCGCCGCCGCGCGGTCCTGCTATTCTGCCCGGTTCACGAATACACATCAACCTCCCCATGCCGACGTCAATCGCAGGTAACTAAAAGCAGTTTAGCTCAAACACGTTGGTTTTCTGGGTGCAATTCTGGACAGCAAGCTAGTAGCTCTTGGGTTGCCTCGCTGTGTCGCGGTTTCCGACCGCGACACTCTTCCGACCACGCGGGCCTGCGCGTGGTCTCCACTCCGGCAACGGAGGACAGGTTGTCCAACCTGTCCGTGAGATCACCGCGGACGGATACGTCCGCGCTCCTTGTAATAGTGATCGCCGAGGGCGCCGGTCCCCCACCGGACAAAAAAACAGGAATTCTCGAGGCAGGCCCTCCCGTACAACTCCAGATCACATGCCGAGGCGTCTCGTATGAGCCCCTACAAATACCTCTATTGGAATCTCTCAGCGGACCTGGTTATTGGTCCCCAGCAACTGGTTGAGCGCGCGGTTCGCTACCCGAACCACATACTTATTGTGGGTATCGTCGAGAGCATCTTTGAGCTCCGGGACAGCGGGGCGGGCCGCTTCGCCGATTTCGTCCAAAGCGATGGCCGCTTGAAGCCGCACCCATTCCTTCGGACTCTGTAACTCGCGGCGGAGCACATCGAGAGCCTGTTCGCTTCCATTGCCGCATCGAAACAGGGCAAGCGCCGCCGCCATGCGGACCGTCGGCGAGGCATCGTTTAACGAAGCAACGATTGCATCGCGCGGCGCCTCACGTTCGAGCAGACCGAGCCCCGTCATGGCCCAATACCGAATCGAAGCGTGGGAACTCTTCCGGGCCTCCAACAACGCGTCACGGTCGCCGGCGGAAGGCCGTCCCGCCCGCACCGC
>JAWODE010000024.1:0-6342 GCA_046483455.1 Candidatus Hydrogenedentota bacterium
CACTCAAAGCCTTATTCCCTGTATTCTGCCGCAACAAGGGCACGACCCATACATGCTATGCCCTCTTGAAAGCGATGCGAGACGACACCCTTCCTATCGAGTATTGGTCATCGCAATTTGCCACCTGCTTAAAGGACGATTTTTTACGTCCCGGTATGCCATGGATGCTGTTCCGTGCGCTCGGAGCATTACGTCTCGCCGGGAGGCAGTCGATAAAGACTTGGGCTCGACACCGTCTGCAACAGCGCTATTTGCAGAGCCTTCGTAATGGCGACGTCGCCTATCTCTGGCCGGCGGTTCGCGTCGAACTCTATCAGGCTGTCAAGGAACGCGGGATACCCCTGGTAGCCGAGCGCATCAATTGTCACCGCAAAACATCGGTACGAATCCTCACCGAGGCATACGAAAAGCTGGGATGGCGCCCTGATCATGGCATCTCGGAAGAAGACATGGCTATTGAAGACGAAAAGATGTCCCTTTCTGATTTTATCTTCGCGCCGAGCGACAATGTCGCCGCCTCCTTGCTAGATGCAGGCGTTCCGGAACAAAAGGTGTTGCAGTCGAGTTACGGATGGGACCCTCAAAGGTTCCGGTTCGAAAACAGAGCCCCATCGGAGCCGGGGAACCCGAAATTTCTTTTCGTCGGACGGGCCTGTGTGCGCAAGGGCCTTCCCTGGCTGCTGAAAATGTGGGAACAGGCCGGGATCAAGGGTACGTTGTTCCTCTACATATTGGGTTCCGTGGAACCCGGCATAGCCGAACGGTATAGCCACCACCTCGATCGGGACGATGTGATCATCCGGGTAGACACAAGCGACATGAACGAAGCCTACCGCCAAGCGGACGTGTTTATCTTTCCAACCCACGAAGAGGGCAGCCCCCTGGTCAGCTACGAGGCCCTCGCATGGGGGTTGCCGTGTCTGGTAAGCCCCATGGGCGCCGGCACGGTGATTCGAGACCGAGTCGAGGGCTATGTCATGAATCCCTATGATGTCCAACTCTGGGCCGAAAACATTCGCAAAATTGCCCTGAATAGGGAGCTTCGCGAGCAAATGGGAGCAGCCGCGAGGCAACGCGCTCTGGAATTTACCTGGGACCGCGTAGGGGCACGCCGCCGCGCCCAGCTTTTGGAAGTACTCCACAAGTAACTCGCATACAATACCTTACGACTTACCAATACCAAGCTAGACGCCATCCAAGTTGACAGTAGGCATACGGACTCCTACAATAAGGGCGTTAATCTGAAGCGGCAAATGAGTGACACCGGGAGTGGTGAATGAAACAATCCTTAATCGAGCTTGTCGATGTAATCCTCAGGCGAATTCAGGAGCAACCGGAACAAGCTAAATCCGAAGCAGGACTCCGTAAATGGCTAGCCGGTCAAGGATATAAAAAACGTGATATCGACGCTGCGATGAAGCTGGTGGACGCGCGAATCGCGCCTTATCACGTAGTTCACCAGTCGCAACCGGCGCCGATTCGACCCTTGGCGGAAATCGAGTTTCATAAAATGACGGCCGAGGCGCGCAATGCCCTGAGTCGCCTTGAATTTTACGGGTTAATATCGCCGCAAGAGCGCGAAGCTATCCTGGATAATGTGGTTCAGTTCGATGGGCGTATCGGCCTGGATGAATTGGACTACCTGCTGAGTTGGTTTGTGTGCGGCGGCCGCGATTTCGAGTCCCAGCAAACGATTTACAACGTCCTGGAAGGTCAAGCCGACACCTTTCACTGAAACACACGGTTGATAGGGTATCCCTGACGCCCTTCCCAAGGGTGGGAAGTGGCGTCATTGTTTAATCGGGAGCATTACATGGCAAAGTACTTAGTCGTTGTTGAATCCCCTGCCAAGGCCAGAACCATCAATAAGTTCTTGGGGTCGCGATACGTCGTGAAGGCCAGTTACGGGCATGTGCGGGATTTGCCGAAAAGTTCGCTCGGTGTCGATATCAACAACAATTTCGAGCCCAAGTACGTCCAGTTGAAGGACGCGCGGAAAGCGATAAAAGAGCTTCGGGGAGCCGCGGAAAAAGCAGAGCGCATCCTCCTTGCGACCGACCCCGACCGCGAGGGCGAAGCCATTGGCTGGCACGTAGCGGCCCTCCTCCAAAAAACCCGGAAACCTGCAGACCGGATCGTATTCAACGAGATCACCAAGCGCAGTGTCCAGGAGGCGGCGAAACATCCCCGTCCCATCGATGAACACCTGGTGGATGCCCAGCAAGCACGGCGTATTCTGGACCGGCTGGTGGGCTACAAACTCAGTCCTTTGCTGCAATTCGGCATGCGGCGCGGTCTCAGTGCCGGCCGGGTGCAATCGGTCGCCGTGCGCATGGTGTGCGAGCGGGAAGAAGCCATTCGCAATTTCGTGCCTCGGGAATATTGGACCCTGGACGCCGATTTTCTGACCCCTCGTCAAGAGAAGTTCACAGCACGCCTCAACAAGATTCGGGGCGAAAAAGCGGAGATCGAAAAAGAGGAAGAGGTTCAAACGATCCTGGCCGCTCTCGAGGGAGCCGAGTTCCGCGTCGCCGGCGTCGAGAAAAAAGAGGTCAAGCGCCGGCCTTATCCGCCGTTCATTACCAGCAGCCTTCAGCAAGAAGCGTCGCGCAAACTGAGATTTGGCTCTCGCAAGACCATGGTCATTGCGCAACAGTTGTATGAAGGCATCGCTTTGGGCGACGAGGGCCGCGTCGGACTGATTACCTACATGCGTACCGATTCGACGCGTCTGGCCCAGGAGGCGATTCACGACGTCCGGCAATATATTGGAGAGAACTTCGAGTCGGCCATGCTGCCCGAAAAGCCTAATTTCTACCGCAGCAAGAAGGGAGCACAAGATGCCCACGAGGCCATTCGGCCGACTCTGGCCTCGCACACCCCTGAGACTGTGGCCCAATATCTGGATGCCGACCAGCTTAAGCTTTACACGCTAATCTGGAAGCGGTTCGTGGCGTGCCAGATGGCCCCCGCGGTTTTCGACCAGACGGCAATCGAGGTAGAAGCGCGCCAGCATGTTTTCCGGGCAACGGGCTCGGTCTTGAAGTTCAAAGGCTTCCTGGCTATGTACGAAGAAACCTTGGAGGACCCCAACGGGGATGAGGAATCCAGCGGATTGCTTCCCGAAGTAAAGGAGGGCGAAAAGGCCCGGCTTCAGGAGTACAACCCGGAACAACATTTTACCCAGCCGCCGCCGCGGTTCACCGAGGCCTCGCTGATCCGCGCTCTCGAAGAAAACGGAATAGGGCGCCCAAGCACCTACGCGCAGATCATGAATACCATTGTCGAACGCGGCTATGTCGTGCGCGAAAAACGCCGTTTATCTCCCACCCCCCTCGGCGAAGACGTGAATAAGGTACTGGTTAGCAATTTCCCCGATATCCTGGATATCAATTTCACGGCGGAACTCGAGAATGAACTGGACGAGGTCGAAGAGGGGCAGCGCGAATGGCACGACCTGCTCCGAAGCTTCTACGATCAGTTCGAGAAAGACCTGCAGGCCGCTCAACACAAGATTGTTACCGAGACCGTGGGAGAAGATGCGAAATGCCCCAAGTGCGGCGCCGACCTCGAATTTGTGACCGGGCGCTTCGGTCCTTATCTGCGTTGCGTCAATTATCCCGAATGCGATGGGCGGGTCAATGTGAAGCGGAAAAAACAGGAAGAACCTTCCGACGTCACGTGCCCCAAATGCGGGGCGCCAATGGTATACCGCCGTAGCCGGTACGGCAAATTTCTGGGATGCTCGCGTTATCCCGAATGCAAATACACGCTCAAGAAAGATGGGAAGGAAAAAAAGCGCGCTGAGCCCGTTGGCCTGAAATGCCCACGAGACAATTGCGACGGTGAACTCGTATGGCGTGTGGGGCGCGGGAAACGCTTTATCGGATGCTCGCGCTATCCCAAATGCCGTTTCAGCGTCTTTGGAGACCAGGACACCGAGACGCCCTGTCCCCAATGTGGGCATCCTTGGACCATGGTATCCAGGCGGGGCAAGCAGCAGACCCGGCGATGCGTAGCTTGCGGCTACGAGCACAAAGAAACGGCTCCCGAAACTGAAGCGTCCGAGCCGCACGTGACGGAACAATCCGAGGTCTAATCCAACTCATCGGAGAGGAAACGAGGGATGACAGAGCCGGAGATACAGCAGTTCGCAGCGTATCTTTCGGCTGAGCGGGGGTTTTCCGACCATACCCAGCGCGCCTACCATAAAGATATCGCCCAATTCTGCACGTATCTCGAGCACGGACCCGCTGCGTTTTCCGGAGAAAGCGAGGATATCGCCCAGGAACCGCGCTTCGAGGTTTTACGCCGAGCCGGCCGCAACGATGTGCGCGCTTTTCTGGGCCACCTGCGCACGCTAGGCGCTTCACCACGAACTACCGCGAGAAAATTGGCCGCCATTCGGGCCATTTACAAATTCTTCGTGCGCACAGGCATCATGGAACAGAACCCCGCACAGGCGGTGCGATCGCCCAAACTTGCACGCGATCTGCCTGAGGTGCTAAGCATCCCGGAAGTTACGACATTGATGGAAGCCCCCGATATCACAACCCCCTTAGGGAAACGCGACCGGGCCATTCTCGAGACCTTATACTCGAGCGGTGTCCGTTGTGCCGAACTGGCGGGACTAACGCTGGATGCCGTTGACCTCGTGGGTGGCACCATGGTGGTGTTGGGCAAACGCAAAAAAGAACGCATTGCGCACCTCGGCACGTGTGCCCTCGACGCGTTACAGGACTATCTGGGGGTGAGGACTTCGCTCGGCCACCCCGCGCACGGCCGCCTGTTCGTGAATGCGCGCGGCGGACCGCTTACGACACGCAGTGTGCAACGCGTCATCGAAAAATACGTGCGCGCAGTGCTTCCGGGCCGGCGGCACGTCTCGCCCCATACCTTGCGTCACACCTTCGCCACGCATATGCTGGACGGCGGCGCGGACTTGCGCGTGGTACAGGAGATGCTCGGCCACGAGAGCCTCTCAACTACGCAAATCTACACCCACGTGAGTATAGACCGTCTGAAGGAAGTCTACCGGCAGGCCCATCCTCACGCGTGAGGATAGGGCTCTACGAATCGGAGGATGCGATGGACATGTTTCGCGGAACCACGGTATGCGCCGTTCGTAAAGACGATATCGTAGCCTTGGGCGCCGACGGTCAGGTGACCGTCGGAAACACGGTCATGAAATCAAGCGCCGTAAAAATTCGGCGTCTGGCCGAGGGACGCGTGCTGGCAGGGTTTGCCGGCGCCGTGTCCGACGCCTTCTCTCTGTTCGAGCGGTTCGAAAGCAAATTAAGCCAGTACAGCAACAATCTCGCGCGCGCCGCCGTAGAACTGGGTAAAGAATGGCGAACCGATAAATACCTTCGAAATCTCGATGCCTTGCTCGCCGTATGCGATAAAAAACAGTCCCTACTCATTGCCGGCAGCGGCGAGGTCATCGAGCCCGACGACGGCATTATCGCCATCGGCTCAGGAGGGGCGTTTGCCCTGGCGGCTGCCCGCGCCCTCACACAACATACCTCGATGACCGCCGATGACGTGGTCCGAGAAGCCTTGAGCATCGCCGCGGGCATCTGCATCTATACCAACGACCATATCCGCGTCGAAACACTCTGAGCCGCGATCGCTGGCAGTTTGCGGGCACGCCGCCCACCGAGGAAACCGCTCGACTCATCATCTTCCGGTTCTCAAAAATCTGCGTCCATCTGCGCCATCCGCGGATGCCCTTCCTGCCAACCTCAGCGTTGCGTGCAATTTGCCGAAAATCGCGGTCCGTCCCTATATTTCAATTCTTCTCTGTAGCGTCCGGCCTTGTGCCAAACGTCCGGGATTCCAGACGCCTGGCACAAGGCCAGGCGCTGACAATTCGACCGCGATGTCCAACCGTCCCTCCTGTTATCCTGTCGAAAATTCTTTCTTTCCCTGTCAAACCACATTAGAAATGTCCTCTTTTCTTGGGTTTCGCTTGCGGGTTATCCAAGGGTTGTGGGCAGGTGCGCAGCAGCTGTCCCCAACCCGGCATATCCACAGCCGGCGCGGAGCGCTGTTGCGCGTAGCGCCTCCCCGCTGCGGCGTGGTCTTGTATCTTCTTCTCCGGGTGGCGCGGTAGCGCTATGGCGCAGTCGTCGTCCGGATTTTCCCCGCTGTGGCGTGGTCTTGTATCTTCTTCTCCGGGTGGCGCGGTAGCGCTATGGCGCAGTCGTCGTCCGGATTTTCTTTTTGGTTCTTTTTCTTTTATTGGTTCTGTGGAAACAGTGATTAACATAGCCTATTTTCCTGATGTTCTTCACCGATTTTTCTGCCACACGGCCATGTGGCAGGATAAGCCAGGAGGCG
>JAWODE010000367.1:0-3648 GCA_046483455.1 Candidatus Hydrogenedentota bacterium
AGAATCCAAGGGCTACTTTTTCGGCCTCCGAACTTGATATCATGGTGAGGCGGATGACGAAAGATGAACTCTGCGGGTCAGTCTCCGCCGGAGAAACCCCTACACATGACGCGGCAAGTGTTCTTGGGCAAACGCGCCCCGAGAGAGAATAAGGGAGAACGGCATGGCTCGAGTATGTGATTACAGTGGAAAACGTCCCCAACGCGGCAAACGCGTCGTTCGCCGCGGAAAGGCCAAGCGTGAAGGCGGTATCGGGCAGAATGTCACCGGCACCTCGAAACGCCGGTGGAAGCCCAACCTTCAGAAAATTCGCATCGTCGACGAAAACGGACGCGTCCGAAAGGTGCGAGTATGCGCCCGGTACATCAAGGCGGGAAAATTCAAGAAATACATCAAGACCAAACCGCAGAATGCGGGCAACAAATAGTTTCTTTCATACAGTTTTTTCGTCGGACATTACACAATGTCCGGCGTTTTCTATGATGAAGGGGGAATAGCTTCCAACCGTATTTCACGCGCTACTACCTCTTTAGCGCTTAAACGGAAACCTTTATAAGGGTCCCACGTCAAATGCCGGTATAAGGGACCGAGTTCTCCCGTGTAGTGAACATGGGCCCGCAACATGCCCGCTGTTTCCCGAAGAACCTCGACTTCGCCCGTTCCCGGGACCCCCTTCAGACGTTCGAGGATCGCCTCCCGGCCTTCAGCATCCATATGACCCTTCACCACGAGTAAGACCCCCGTGCCCAGTCCGCTTTGCGCAACCGTCAGGACACTCAGCGGCACAACGTCTTCCGCAATTTTCTCGCACGCATCTTGCAATGCGGTCTCCGCCCCGCGTTCGATTTCACTACTCAAAACTCTGGCCTCGGAACGCAACGTATGCGCTCCTTCCGAAGCCCCTACGATGCGCAATTCCAATGCGGCGCGGTGCTCCAACAGGTTAGAGCCTTCCGTGGCCAATTCCGACTGTACGTATGCCCGCCCCACAATCGCTGAATCCCCCGCATTCTCGCGCAACACCTGCCGAATTCCCTTATCGTCGGCCAACTGAGCCATCAGTGTCCCTTCCTCATATTCGTCAAGAATTGCAGCGACTCCCCTGACGTTATTAAGCCCGGCTTCGCGCATTGCCTTCGCCACGCATGTCTCCGCAATTCCTCGACTTCTCAGCGAGAGTTGCTTTTCACCGACCCCTCTTTCGGCGATCAAGACGAGAAAACGTGCCCGCGCCGCCACCTTCGGGAACACTATCGAAGCAGCCGCCCGCCGTGCCGCCTCCTCATCAACCTTTACGCGGAGCGTGACGACCGTCACCCCCCCTTCCACCTGCGTATCGATACGTTCAAAAGACCGGATATACGGTCTCGGATTTTCAAGAAGTTCTTGAAACAGAGAGAGGTTCCCATCTAAAGCATACGGTTCGAGATACTCCCCCAACGCCGCTAACAAGCCATTTTGATCGGCTGCTCTGACGGCCGCTGCCCCCGTACCTTCGGCTGTGCCTTCTACACGAAACATAACGGCGTCGGAAGCCCTCTCTGAGGCCCAGCAAACCGGAAGTTCCATAAGCACGATGCCTGAAGGCGAAAAACCAAAGGCGATAACACCGATAACTACAATCGCCCACCCCGTAACACCAGGCCCGCACCGCAAGAACGCACGCCGCGCACTTCCGTTATCGTATGCTTGTCTCTCCAAATGATTGTGGGAATGCCCCGCGTGCTTACGTGCCATTGCGCACCCCGGAGACGCGGCTGAAGCGTCACACCTAGTGTCATTATTAGAAAGGTCAGGCCTGTTTCGGTGTTTCACGCCGTTGTGCGGGCGCCCGCATTGTGCACCCGCCGTTAAAAGTTGCGCCCTCTTCAATGATTAGACGCCGGGCTCGAATATCACCCGTTAATTTCCCGGACGATACCAACCGCAATATGCCGCCGGTCGAGACGTTACCATACACTTGCCCAGCAAGAATAATACGTTTGCCGGCCATGGTATCGGCATTGAGGCGGCCGGATGTACCCAATTCCAATTCTTCCGTACACTCCATACGGCCCTCGACCAGGCCATCCACGCGACACGACGTTGCCCGGACATTGCCGGAAACCAGCGCGCTCGCCCCAAGATACAGCCGCCCCTCTACCGTCACGTCTCCCTCGACGCGTCCTGAAATCTCCGTCTCCGAACCGCTAGTCATTGAGCCGTCAATGATCACGCCTTCTGGGACAATCATCCGTTGGGGCTTGACCGTCTTCGCCCGGCGAATCGCCAGATCGTCCGCCGAAACATGGGGGTCGTCCCCCGCTTCCTTGACCGGCGACCGCTCCCGGGTGCCGCGGCTCGATGTGAGGGCTTCCTGAAACGCCTGATTCACGCGGCCAAAGAGACCGCTGCGCTCCTTCCCCGCCTCCGCCAAATCTTCGTAGGTGTCCGGCTTGCCCGCCTCATCAGAGGGATTCGTGCTGCGTTCCGATGTGTCCTTCACAGGCCTGTATCCTTCCCTTCAGCGGTTAGAAATACCCCAAGCGGCTTGCCAAGTCCGCAATGCACTGCGAGACCTTCAAATTCGGGTAACTGACTACCAGCGGCATACCTGAGTTTATCGTCTCCGGCACGCGATTATCAAAAACCATATAGCCCAGATTCTCTGGCTCAATCATAAGATACTGACGACTATGTTTCGACAGAATATTCACCGCTATCTGCGCTTCGTAGGCACTGCGCGCCCGATTCACCACGACTTTCGGCTTTAGAGAACGTGCCAATGAAACCAATTCACGGCACACCGCTTCTCTTGTCTCCCCCTCGAACAGAGTAGATGTCCTTACACACTCCACAAACTCGCGAAAACTCTCTATCCGCTTCAACAAAAGCGCCAATTCCGGACTCTGGTAGAAACGTTCAACCCGCCGAAACAACGAAGCCCGCAAAAACTTGAACGCGTTGTCGATACTCGTCTTTTCCGGCGTAACCACGAGAATCCCGTTCGTTTCCGTCATCAAGAAAAAGTCGAGCGTATTGAGATGCGCCCCCGCATCCAGATCCACAATGATCAAATCCGCTTCAAGCGCTTTAAGTTCCCTGATCAGAGCGACTTTCTGTTGATATTTCGGGTTCGCTACGTCCAACAGCCCCGTTGTCCCGGGAATTATCATCAAATTATCATATTGCGTCGCGCTGACAATACGCTTGAGATCCTTGCCACCCCGCTGATAAAAGAAATCGTCCAGCTTACGCTCGGAACGGGTCCCAAGAACGGTCTCCACATTCGAGCAGCTCAGGTCCGCATCTACAATGATCACCCGCCACCCGCGCCGAGAAACCTCGACAGCTAGATTCGAGGCAAAACACGTCTTCCCTGCCCCGCCTTTGCCCCCGCCAACCACCAGTACCTCTGGCACTTTTCGTTGGGGACGCGCAATGCTTTGTTTCTCGATAAGGTGCACCGTATCTCCTAAAGAAAAAGCTCGAATACCTCGATATGAAGAGCATAAAACCTATCATAATTCGTCCTAATGGGTCAATAAATTACGCGCTGTTGCTTTCAAGTCTGCTTTGCTTGGTCCAAACAGGTTGGCCGCGGCGGCAGCGTCCGGGTGGTCGGCGCCGGCTCCTACGGCGCCCGGTTGGGCGTCGAGAACCTCTACG
>JAWODE010000480.1:0-3017 GCA_046483455.1 Candidatus Hydrogenedentota bacterium
TTATGTAGTCGCATGTTACCCGGCGATCTGAGAGGTGCGGTAGACTTCGCCGGGGGGGTGAATGATATGATATTTTGTTCGCGTGGAGTAATTTGGAGACGGGTTGCGGTACATGGTGAAAGACATCGGGACCCTTGAGCGACATAATGAGCAAATACGCACATATACAGACGTTCGGCTGCCAGATGAACGAGCATGACAGTCGGCGGATGGCAAAAATCCTCGAGGCGGCGGGATATGAAATGACCGGCGACCCGGCGAAGGCCCATGTCGTCTTGTTGAACACCTGTTCGGTCCGGGAAAACCCGGAGAACAAGGTGTACAGCCTGCTGGGCCGCCTGCGAAACCTGAAAAAGGAGCGGCCGGAGCTCATTATCGGCGTGGCGGGTTGCGTAGCCCAGCAGCACGGCGAGGCCATTCTCCAACGCGAGAAAAGCGTCGATGTGGTCTTTGGGCCGGACAATTACTTCGAACTGCTGGATATGATTGCGGCGGCCGAGCGCGGCGAACGGGTCTTGAACACCGAATGGCTTGCGGGCAGAGAAAAGGTGCAGAATTTCATCCCCGAGGAACGCATGGAGCAGGTGGCCCTCGAGGGATGCAAGGGCTATATCGCCATTACAAAAGGATGCGACAATTTTTGTTCGTTCTGTATCGTGCCGCACACACGGGGCCGTGAGGTAAGCCGCGAACTCGACAATATCCTGCGCGAAGCCCGGTCGATGCTCGACCAGGGCGCGAGGGAAATCTGGTTGCTGGGCCAGAATGTGAATTCGTACAAAGCAGGGGATGCGGGATTCTACGAATTGCTGGATGCGGTGTCGCAACTCGAGGGACTCGAGCGCCTGCGGTTCACATCGCCGCACCCGAACGATTGGAACAACCGGCTCTCGGACCTAATGGCGGAGCGAAAGACCATCTGCAATCACGTGCATCTCCCGTTTCAGGCGGGCGGCAACCGCATTCTCGAGTTGATGCGGCGGCGCCATACCATCGAGGACTATCTCGACAAAATCCGGTATATGCGGGCCGTGAACCCCGGAATCGAGATTAGTACGGATATCATCGTGGGATTCCCGACCGAAACCGACGAGGAATTCGAGTGGACCCTGCGTGTTATGGAAGAGGTCCGTTTCAGCCAGATATTTGCATTCAAGTACTCGGTGCGGCCGGGCACGCGGGCCGCGCATATGGAAGACGATGTGGCGCGCGACGTCAAAGAAGCGCGTCTGGCACGGGTGCTCGAGTTGCAGGAGCGGATTACCGAAGAACAACTCCGCGCGTTGGTAGGTTCGCGCCAGGAAGTGCTTATCGACGGTGCGCATTTGCGCCGGCAAGGTATGATGAACGGCCGCACGGAAGGCTTCCGCCCGGTCACCGTGCCGGGGGCCAATCTCGAGATCGGCGACCTGATTCCTGTTCGGATTACCGGGTATCGCAACCACTGGCTGGAAGCGGAACAATTGGCTGAAGCCCCCGCCCGCGTCTGACTGCAGGGCAAGGCATAGCCGCACAAGGAGATAATAAGAATATGGAGAACCACGTTGTCGCGCGCGCGAAATTCACGTTTCCCGAAGGGCCGTGCGCCCTGGCGGCGCCGTTATTCGAAGAGGAGGCCGGCGCGGACAGCCCCTTGCTCGAAGAAGCCGACCTCCGCGCAATTGCTCGCCTTCGCGAGAAAGGTGCGGTGCGCGGCAAGCCGCAGGAAGTGTATTTTCTCCCTTCGGCCGGCAACACGTACGACGGAGTTCTCCTGCTGGGCCTTGGCAAGCAAGATGCCTGCACCACGGAGACCGTCCGCCGAACGGCCGGGAAAGCATGCGAAACGTTGAGCGGACAACGTGTTTCGCGGGTGGTGCTTGACGGAGCGATCATCCCGGAGCACGTCCACGGCTTCATCGAGGGCCTAATGCTCGGTCAGTACCGGTTCGATCGGTATAAAGAGCGAAAGCCGGACGAGCCGGCGCCGCAGGCGGTCGAAGCCGTAACGATAGTCCTGGAAACGGTTCCCGATACTGCAGCCCAGCAGTGTGAACAGGCCCGAATTGCCTGTGAATGCGCCAACTGGGCGCGGGATTTGGCCAATACGCCGTCGAATGACCTGACCCCCTCGACATTGGCGGAGGCAGCCCTCGAGATGGCGAAAGAAGCGGGTTGCGAGGGTGAAGTGCTCTATCGTGATCGGTTGGAAAAACTCGGGATGGGCGCGTTGCTCGGCGTAGCGCGCGGCAGTACGGAACCGCCCACGCTCTCCGTATTGCGCTATACGCATGAAGCGGCCACGGAGACGCTTGCTTTCGTGGGCAAAGGCATTACGTTCGATACCGGCGGTATCTCAATCAAACCCGCCCAGAGCATGCACGAGATGAAGTTTGATATGTGTGGCGCGGCGGCGGCACTCGGTGCGTTTCGCGCGATTGCCGCACTTAAACCCGCCGTTAACATCGTTTGCGTGGTCCCTGCGTCCGAGAACACCCCTGACGGCAGCGCGCAGAAGCCCGGCGATGTGGTCCGGGCGTATAACGGGAAGACCATCGAGGTGCACAATACCGATGCCGAGGGCCGGCTCGTCCTCGCCGATGCATTGGCCTATACCGTGGCGGAATATGCGCCCGGCTGCGTGGTGGACTTGGCAACTCTCACAGGCGCATGCGTCGTTGCTCTGGGCCATTATGCCGCGGGGATGATGACCCAGGATGACGCGCTGGCGAATGCCCTGGAGACCGCAGGCGCAGCTACGGGCGAACGCGTCTGGCGGTTCCCCTTATGGGACGATTACGACAAGCTCATCGAGGGCACCCACGCGGACCTCTGCAATATTGGTCCGCCGAAAGAAGCGGGGGTCATTATAGGCGGCGCATTTCTGAAGCCTTTCGTCGGCGAGACGCCTTGGGCGCATCTCGATATCGCGGGCACGGCATACGGCGGCAAATACATCCCCTACCTGGACCCCAAACACGCAACGGGTTACGGTGTACGTTTACTCACGCAATGGGCATGGGCAAAAAGCCGGGAAA
>JAWODE010000687.1:0-7668 GCA_046483455.1 Candidatus Hydrogenedentota bacterium
ACGAAGCGAAAAACAGGGACTGACCACGCGGTTTGCGCGGCAAACCGGGGCGTGTCGCGCCGTCTTTTGCATTTGCGCTACAGAGGCTTGGTTTTTCAGCAGATTCAGAGTTCCCTTTTTTAGGCAACTTTGTTCTACCGAAGTTGCATTGCAAAACCGGGATTGGGTATCATGTCGGAGCTTGAAGACCGACGTTATGGGATTGCGGAAGTCAGTGAGTTGACCGACGTTCCCGCCCACGTGCTTCGGCAGTGGGAAGCGCGGTTTCCACAGTTGAAACCAGGACGCGATCGGGCAAACCGGCGGTTTTACCAACCCGCCGACATCGCCATCGTACGGCGCATCAAACAATTGTTGTGGCACGAAAACATGACCACCAAAGGCGCGCGTGTGCGATTGGCCCAGGAACTCCGCGGCGAGGGGCGTCCCCGAACCCGCCAGGAAGCCCTCGATATCCTCGACAAAATGGAAGAACAAATACGCAAAATGCTTGATCTCCTGGAACAAGAATAGCTCGGATTCGGTCGGGGCGTGGCGCAGCCCGGTTAGCGCGCTTGACTGGGGGTCAAGAGGTCGCTGGTTCAAATCCAGTCGCCCCGACCATTGCTATCAAGGACTTACGCAAATTCCGCGTAGGTCCTTTTTCTGGTAAGGTTCCATGGAGGTTCCAAGCGGACCGAGCAGGCAGGGGGGCAGGGGAAGATTGCGCTCGTGCCCATATTTCATCAGAACCGATCAAAAATGCGGTATTTTTGAACGTGGCCGTCATTTAATTAGTAAGAAAACTGAACAAGAGACGGGTACATGAGCAATTAGCTCAAACACACCGACTTGGCAGTTGCGCCGCAACGCTCATCGCAAAAATAACCGAAGTAGACGGTAGCGAACCGATTTTTAGGACAGGTTCTCTTTCCCCGGTGGCACCTTCGGCATCTTCTTTGGTTTGTTTCCCGCTGTCAGTATCGCTCCCGCGATTATCCTCGTCAATAGTGTTTCGTTCGTGTCGCCTCTTACTCGCTTCAGATTCTCGTCGCTGGTGAACAACGGTTTCGATGATGTCGTCTGCGGTTGTTTCTCTTCTTTTTCTTCAGACATACCGTTCCTTCTCCGCGCTCGCTGCTTAGTCCTTTTGCCTCGTTGTATTACAGTGATGTCAGTTTAACATGTGACTTTTTGTTGTGCAAACTGTCGGCTCGTCGTGGAACTAAAACGTCGCCAGGCTTCTGATAGCACGGTACAACGGGCGCTACGTAACGTGGGCTGGGTCAAAGAAAACCTTGCGGAAAAGGGCCATTCCGTTGAAGGGCAGACGATTGCTCATGAAGCTCTAAGTCTTTCTATATAAGTCATTTGCGCTCGTTATGGGCGTATTTGCCTGTAATCTGAAGTCCCCTTTAATCGATATGCCATGCGAAAGGCATTGCTTTTCCGAGGATAGGTGTGACATATTCACTGTGTAGGGTAGATATTGCAGAACGGAGTAAAAGCGGAGCCCCCACAATGACGAGTGCGCACTATATCTCGCTTACTCTTGAAATCAGACGAGAAGACGGGCAATTTGCTGCGTATTGTCGTGAGCTAGGTACCGCTACTTGTGGAGATACGTTTGAAGAAGCCCACAAGAATATAGTTGAAGCTGTGACGTTGGACTTGAATACACTCGAGGATATAGGTGAGCGAGAGCGTGTCTTCAAAGAACGGGGTATTAGAATCCAGAGTGACCGAAATGATAAGGAGGAGGCGCGGGAGGTAACTTTGTTCCCCGATTCGTGGGCAGAGAATAGGTCGTTTCCGATTCCCGTAGCGCAGTAGAAGTGCAAAAGCTACCGCTTTGCTCAAGTCGTCAAGTGTGCAAAGTTCTGGAGAGGCTCGGTTTCAAGAAGCACAAGAGAACCGGCGGTAGTCATCAATCTTACGTGAAGCAAACCAGTATGGGGACAAAGCTAAGCGTCACCGTCGTTCTGGGTAAGAAGGAACTCCCAAGAGGGACTCTCAAGGCGGTTCTAGAGCGGGCAAAGATTTCAGAATCTGAATTCCTAAAGCATCTTAAGTAACCTTGGCTTTCCAACAAATAGCTTGTCGAAAACCAGTCATTTTGTACGCGGGTAAGATCGGGAGATACTGCTGGATACGGCCAAAGGCCGCGCTAACCGGAGATTCGTTTCTGGTCTTGGTAGAGGGGGCTTGGCGCGAAGGCGTTATCACGCGTCTGGATGCCAGACGGAACAGGCAATGAATTGTTGGGGATGCTCGGGCGAGGCCCAGTAGTACATTGCGGCTAATTTCCCGTCGGGACGTTGGACGATGCGGGGGTAGCCCATATCGGCCCAACCGTCGACGCTTTGGTATCCTTCCCGGATCACAAATTCGGGTCCCCACGTCTTGCCCTTGTCATGACTGTATTTTCCCGCGATTTGCTGGGCGTCGCGGTCGCCGTAGACGCAGCAGATCCTCCCGTCGGCCAACTCGACGATGGCGGGTGGATTCGAGTTTTTTTTGATTTCTTTCACGGTGCTGAAATACGTCCATGTGTTGCATTGATCTTTCGAGAGATATGTGTCGATGGTGCTTTCCAACTCCGACTTGTCGGCGAAGATTTTCCGAAACGCCAACAGGTAGTCCCCGTTCGAAAGCCGGATGGTTTGGGGCATGATTGCGCGGTATTCCGTGGTATGGGGGGTAATCCAGGTGACGAAGTCGAAGGTCAAGCCGCCGTCGTCGCTTCTGATGCAGGCGATGCGGCTGGTCGGCCCGACATTCGCCGTGATGAAAACGAAGCAGCTTTGGGGACCGGTCACAATGTAATCGGTTCGCGGCGTGAGCACCAATCCTTTCAATTCGGGATGGTTGTTCACGTTGCCGAGAAAATGCGGGCCGTTCCAGGTTGCGCCGCGGTCATAGGAGTAGTAAAAGCCCCCATCGGGGTCCTCGTTGCCGTGATAGCCGGTGGCGAAGATGCGCATGGCAAAGCCTTCATGGGTGAACTCCATCGGCTTGTTTAACATAGTCTTGCCTTTGGGAAGCCACTTTATGTTTTCATCGTCAAGGAAGTTGTCCGGGTCGAACATTTCCCACGTTTCACCGCCGTCCAGGCTGCGGGCAAACTTACTCTCTTGAATTCCTTGGATGTTGTGGCCGTCCCGCTTTGCGAAATTGCCTTGCGTGTATCCTACGAGAATTTCGTTGTCCCATTGCCAGCAGCCGTTATTCGCGGGCCAACCATGAAATCTATCCTGCTCGATCGCCACGATGTAGTGCTCTGCATCGACACGCTGGGGCTCCTTAGGGTCGTTTAGCCTTTTGAGTAGGATGTCCTTAAACTGCACCTTCATCGGCGGACCTGAACGAAGCTGCAAGGCCAGAATCCCTTTCAGATGAAAACGGCCCGCTTCGTTGTCGATTACTTCCGCGGATTTCCGGCCGTTGACTTCGAGTACGATGTGGTTGCCGTGCGCGACGACGCGATAGTCGTTCCACTCGCCGGGCTTCTTTAGTTCGACTGGATCACCGAGTCGGGAGGTGGTGCGTTTTCCATCCGCATCAATGATTGTTTTGTGGCCGTTGGGCGCCACCAATGTTTTGCGGCCGGTATTTTCATCGCAGAGAGCTCCCAACCAATCGCCGCTCGGGAGGATGTCTGCCTGATATCCCACGCCGCGTCCGTCGGGTGAAATCGTACTGCGAAACTGAATGCCCGAGTTTCCGCGGTTTTCCGCCAGGCGAAATTTCAGTTTCAGTTCAAAGTCGGACACTTCGCCCCCCTGCCAAACCAGAAACTGGTTTGCCGTGCAGGGATTGGCCTCGGTTGATTCGGCGGTTATAGCTTCGTCCTTAACCGACCAGTAACTCATGTTTGCCGCGCGCCAGCCCGTCAGAGATTCGCCATCGAAGATCGGTCTGAATTCTCCGGCGTAAACTTGACCAACGAAGAGAAGTGACAAGAGGGGTGACAGCGTGATGAAGCTAAGTACTTTCATCTGACCTTTCCCATACGGTTTTTTCCTGTGACCATCATGGGTACACGCCTTGTGAGTTTAGGGAGTCCCCCTTGCGACTTCAAGAGGGAGGCACCAAATCTTAATCGCCGGGTAACCGGGTCAGGTTACAAGTGGAAGATCATACAATTGGCAAAAGGCCCGAAGAGAGCTCCCATAGTCGCCGCAGAAAATGATTTGGTGCATGCCTTTGACGTCGCACACATCCGACACTTCGTCGATCGTCATTGCGATGTTTGTGCGGCATCCCCCTGTGGGCGGCATGGGAGGGCACTCAACGACTTCTCCGGTGTAAAGCAGCATCTGCGGTTTTTCTCCGGTAAGGTACTGCATCAGCGTTACCTTTTGTCCTTTCTCGAATAGCACTCGAGGGACGCACCCCCAGCCGGCTTCCGCGTGGCTTCGAAGAATGTAGGGGCGTTGCGGCCCCTCAGGGCCGAGTAGTTTCGAGGGGCAGGTACAATGTGCGCCGAAGTACAAATTACGGACCGTATCCATGGCCGCATTCTGCTGGAATCCCGGGCGCCCAAAAAGGTACTGCACCAGCATCAGCGACAGGGTGGCGTCGATGTCCGACTGGCAGCCTGCTGGAATGCCCTCATCGCGCAGGGTCATAAAACCCATACACGGTGGCACGTGTTTGCGCGGATGACGTAGCCCTGGCAGGCAATCCATCATCATCGCGTCGGCGCCTTCGGCCTCGATGATCCGTTTCAGGGCGAAGTAGCAACGCGCCGCATTGAGGATGTCCTCTTGATTCGGCTCGACGATTTCCTTCGCGTGTCTGCGGTAATCGCGGGCAAGACGTTTGACTTCATCGGTCGCGTTCGTGCGCGCGTACTCGGCGTAGAAGCGTTCGTGAGGAATGGTTCGGACGCGTGTCTTCAAATGGGGCTCGATGGTTTCATTGGAATCTTCGCCACGAATATCAATCAGAAGGCTATCCCGCATCCAGCGCGCAGCCCGCACCATTCTCATGCCATCCTTGATGGCTTCAAAATCGTCCAAGGCGCTGATTAAATACGCGCCCGGTCTTCGGTGGAGCTGGCGGATATGGTTTGCGAGCAAGACACCCAACGTTGCCACGGCAATCGAAGGCAGCCCTGTTTCCTCGACAATCCGCATCACGTGGGTCCAATGGCTCTTTTTGAACGGGATGAGAAGGAGGGCATCGGGCGGATTCTGTTTCACGGCCGTGATGAAGGCGTCCACGCCGGCTTCTTCATCGAGTGCCGTAGCATCGATGTCCACCCGCATGCCGAGTTCACGAGCAATGGATTCGAGGTGCCGCGTATAGGTACGTTGGCGTCCTTCGGCATCGAACGAGGAGCCGGGCCAGCTATAGTAGCCTTCCCGGTCGAGCTTTGCGGTGGGCGGGTAGAGAAATGCGACCCGTACCCGGGCTTCGCTTTTGCGGCGCGGTTGCACCATCCGGGCACTGTTCTGCTCCGCAGCCGCCATCTGGCCCACGATGCTTCCCCCGGCCGTTGCGGTTCCCACCGCTTGCAGGAACCGGCGCCTTGAAAGATCCACATGGTATCGTGAACAGCATTCGTGCATGATTGCCACCCCCTCAGGATGTGCTTATCCCAGTAGACCCATTGTTACCGTCCCGAATTCACTATAGTCCGGGGCGTGAATAGCGTCAAGAGGTGGCGTACTGAAAGCGCGGCGGTTGCAGGTTTTATCTCCGTTTTTTGATTACTGTCTCACAGGCGCGCCTTAACCTGCTGCCAGGAACCGGTGATCAGGAAGCTCTCGTCCATGTCGTCTATCATGCGGGCAAATTTGGTCATAGGAATGGCGAAGGAGAGTGTTTCCGCAGGCACCCAAGGCCGTGCCGAGACGTCAAACATTCCCAACACGGCACGAGGCCGTGCTTGTTGGCTTTCCAAATAGGGATACTGAACAATGGATGCACACCCCGCACAGAATGGGGCGATCACCGCTTGGGGGTCCGATTCTTCAAACCCCGCCAGCGTGAATAGGCCGGATAGCACGTCGGGCGGGGCAAAAAATACGACGACCTTCGGTTCATTCTCGGGTTCGAGGCGGTCCCAGCGCTTGAAAACAACATACGGCGCCGGTGCAACGAATTCCGGGGCTCTTTCCATCAACGCACTCACAAGTTCCGGCGATTTTTTGTAGCGCTCGCCCTCCAATTCACCCGGTATGCCGCAGGAAAGGAAGTATTCAAAATTGGGCATGAGGGTCTGGGAAAACCCGAGATACCGCTTTCCGCCGGGACACATCACCGAATCCAGATTGAAATGAAGCGAGCGGCCCTTGCGAACTGCCGCCAGTTGAGCGATAAAGCACCGCTTCTCGTCGGGGGGTTCCGTTCCCTTTGGCTCGTTGGTGTAATAGAAGGTGATGGGTAAATCGGCACCGGGGAAATATTTGTTCCAGAGTTGTATGAACTCGTCTCTTCTTGCTGGATTCATAGGGGCGATTCTCCTGGCGTTGTTCACGCTTCGACAATTTGGTCGTGCGCATATTTCCGGCAGTATATCAGGTTTTTCGCGGTCGTCTCAGGGGTATCCCGTCTGGATATTGCCGGTTATGGATTTTGGCGCGTGCACCGGTTCCGTGGTAGCATTCGCCGGGGCAATAACGCGCAAAGGGGGTAATCATGACCGGTGTGCTTTCTCTTGTTCTTTCGATGGCTTCGCTCGCAACGAACGGCGAGATAGAAGCCATCGCGCATTGGCCTCTGGAGGCCGTCCAAGGTGGCGTGGTGCGTGATATGGGCAGGAATGAACTGCATGTCGAGCCCAAGGGCGAAATGCCAAAGGGTTTTATCCGGACCGGCGCCTTCGGGAATGCGGCGTTTTTCGACAATGGCCGCAACTGGCTCGAGACGCCGTCTTCGCCGGTATTGGGGTTGCGTGACGATTTCACCATTTCGTGCACGATTTACCCATTTTCGGTAGATGGCTTCCGCACGATTCTGTGGAAAGGCGACCGGACGCTTGTTCCGGAGGCTGTCAATTACTACTTCGATCTGCGCGACGGCAAGGTCGAGTTGAAGGCCAAAGATGCCGAGGGACGATGGGTGGTTCACAGCACTTCGCCTATTGTCAAACCGAATGCGTGGCATTTCATCGTTGTGACGTATGCCCGAGGTACCGTGCGCATTTGGGTCAATGGCGAAGAGTGCGCGGTTCATGCCGGCGAAAACGGCCAGCTGGACGGCGGGCTTCTCCCCAATGACGGACCATTCATGATTGGCGCGGGGGCCAATTCGCGAGGGATTGCCTATGGTTTCCTGGGGTTGATTGACGAGGTTCTGATCATGAGCGGCGCATGGGACGGTCCGTCCGATAAGGATATGGCCCTCTGGTGGGAAGCCGTGCACGGATACGACCGCCGCCGGGCTTTAGCGCATCTCGGGGCGGTCCGCGAACGCCTTCAATCCGAACGGGGCAAAGACTTGCCTCCCGAAGAAATTGCAGTCCTCGATGAGTTGATCGCTATATGCAATGAGAGCGCTGAATTTGACACCGAACGCATAGAAGAGGCGACGGCGGTCATTCAACAGGAACTCGACAAACTTAGCTACCGGCAATTCTTCCGAGAGAATGGCGAGGAGAGCCCATTTTTGGCCCCACCGCGAGAGCGATGGGCTTTTGAACTTTACGTACCACTGGCCTTCTTTCTCACGGATTATTCG
>JAWODE010000734.1:0-3622 GCA_046483455.1 Candidatus Hydrogenedentota bacterium
GCCTCCCGGCACGCGGGGCAATGCCGGTTGCGGGAGTTGAAGTACACGTACGTTTGCCCACAGGCATCACACCGCCACTCGTGTTCGCCCATGGCGGCGGAGCTCCCCGGGCTGCCGGAGCGTCCGCCGTAGCTCGGGAATCCCTTCCCGAGACGAACCGGCGGAACGTCTCGCCACGTCCGCCGCCCGTAGCTCGGGAATCCTTTCCCGAGACGAACCGCCGCAAGCACCCCGCCACGATCCCTGCTCGTCGAAGAGGCCGCGGACTGGAACCCCGCCAGCCGATGGCCGCCGCGCACCGCATGGGCGCCGCGGCAGAAGCCAGACTGTCTTCGTTGGGCTTTTCGTCGGGCTGAAAAGAGGGGTAGACGGAAAGCCAAGGGAAACCTGCGAAGGCAGATTATCATGGGGGAAGCCTGGGTGTGTTGGTTTAACCCAGCGAGCCGGGGTGATTCAGGCGGGCGCGTGTCATCTTTTCCGGCATACCACCGCCACGTTGATGTTGGAAGCCGGAGCGGACGTGCGGTTCATTCAAGCCCTGCTCGGGCACGAGAGCCTGAAAACCACGCAAATCTATACGCACGTCTCCATCCCGCAGCTGCGTCGGGTCCATGCCCGAACGCATCCTCCCTTGGCGACTTTATCGCCGAGCGGACGGTCCATCGTCGGAGACGTCGCCCCAGCCGCCTGAGCCGGACGACGATCCCGAGGCGGATGGCCGACCGCCTGACAACTCGAGGCGTGCACCCGTGTCAGGACAGTCCGAGCGGTGACCGCGGGCGAGCCATCTTCGGGCCGCATGCTGACGCACGCCTTCTCCACCGCGTGCTCCGGGCCCCGCGGGTTACTCCTCGCCCACTTGCCGCGGGCCCGCAGCCTCCTTCCTTCTCTAGCCGTTTCCGTGGCCGGTCGCCGTCCCACCCCGGGCCGCGCGGCCGGCGGCGGGACGGCCTCTTTTTGCTCTCGGCGGTCTCTTTCGCTATAGTCAACGTCGAGTTCTTTGACATGTCAACAGCCCCTCGCGCGCCCGCGCGCGAATACACGATCCCGGCTTCAGACCGCCTCCGCCTCGGCGCAACCCGCTCACGGTCCAGCCCTTACGCGCACAGAAATCCGCAACCTCACCAGACGGTAGGATAGCGCCCGCTGGTACGACGCCGATAGCGGCCGGTGGTTGACGGAGGATCCGATCGGGTTCGAAGCCGGGGATGCGAATCTTTATCGGTATGTGGCAAACAGAAGCACATGGCAACGCGACGCTCGAGGCTTGAAGGTACAGGTGTTTGCGTTTGAGGGCTTAGGTGGTTTTAATTCCGAGCCGGAAGAGGGAGAACTCAACTCGGGGCGTCTTAGTTTATCTCAAGTGGCACATTTCTGGAAGCCTATGGTTGAAAGGCTTAAGGGAACCGAATGGCACTATTATCCTGGAATGAATTTGTCTTTGAATCCTCGGGAGGGCGTTCAGGCAATTACCACGCAGGCCAAAGAGATCAGAGATGTCGCCAAGACCGATGTGTCCGAGACAGGCGAAACCCAATGCTACGATAGAATCGTCCTACTGGGGTACAGCTACGGCGGCGATTCTGTGGTCTCGGTGACCAAGAAACTCAAAGATTACGGTATTCGTGTGGATCTCGTAATAACAGCTGACTCGTATAAAAAGTGGCATGGCCTCAGGATAAGGGGAAGAAGTTTTTCAAAGACGCCAAACGTTACGAAGTGGCACAACTACTACCAGAAAGCCGAATGGCCGCTGGTCAGGGCAAGCGTCTTCCCGGGACTCCCTATACGCGGTTATGGAGTGGACGGTGCGGAAACAAACGAAGAGCTTGATATGTCAGCGTTCACAGTGCAGAACTATTTTGTTGCTAAGGAAATTCTAAATCGTAAACCTGAAAACTGGCAGGGAAAGATGCGCCGAAAGCCACATGTATGGATTCCCGCGCATGACAAAGTTCTTCGTATGATAGCGGCTTCCATTGCACCTCTGGAGCCGACGAGAGCGGACTATAGTTATTCGGACGGTTCGGACGAGTAAGTGATCTGGTTACTTACTGCAGCATACTGTGATAAGGGTTTCCTTACATGATCTATTTTCAAGCCTCGAAAAAGCGAGTTGCTTCTAACACCGCCTACATAGTTATCGCGGCTGTTTTGCTTTGTCGTTGCAGCGCTTTTGCAGCGGATCACACCGCGCTGTTGAGCATAGGTGATTGCCCGTTTCATTCTGTTGTCCGATTGTTGCCCATGTGGTCCTCTGACGGTCACGTATTAGTGCTCATAAACGACAACCGCGAGCTGATTCTGATTACTGTCCGTTCGCCAGAAGGCCCTCGGATCCTTGATGTAATCTCAACTGAAAAACCGATCGATTCCTATTTCGTGTGTAACTCACGAAGGATATTCCTCACTAATGGCCAAGAACTGCTCCTCATGAAAAAGAATGACGGGAAGTGGGGAGTATCGGCTCGCCAAGAGGTCGCGTCAAAAGGTGCTTCGGTTCCAACGTATGTCTTTGGTGCCGCCACTGATGCATCCCGTGCATACGTATATCTTGGCACCCCAATTCACGGTGCATCCTACGAAATCTGGGACATCGAGAACAACTCGCTAAAGCTTCTCAAGTCCATGCCGTCAGGTGGTAGCTGTCCGCTTTTGGATACGAAGGGACGACTGTGGATCCCTACCTCCGATGGGACATCTTGTTTCGATATCGAATCAGAAGAGCTCTCTCTACAATTCACATTTCCGGGCAAATCAGTCTTGGTCTATTCTCACGAACTTGAGAATTCACAAGTTGTAGCGACTTTCGGCATTCCGAAAATTACTATTGGTATATTCCAAAACCGAGCGAGGACGATTAGATTTTGGGAAGTTGACAATCAGAAGTCTCTTTCCGAGTTAGTGGGAGGGTATCACTTCCATCAATTCATACCGGGGCACCGCGCAGCAGTGCTGTCCCATGACTACGCCGGCTATTACGTCTTTTTTTACGATCCCAACGATCAGGCGATTGTGCCATTTCCTGACAAATCCACCGTGGGGGGTGACTTCGTAACGTTTTCTCCGTGTGGAACATATTGCGTTCTGAAAGCATCTCCCACCACCATACGAATCATACCTTCTGAAGACATAATGAAGCATGTTCAGCACCGAAAACTCGATCCTCCCGTGCACCCTGATTGGCCTTTGGAGAATTAGACCGGTCGGAATAATTCATTGGTAAACGTTGACTCGGAATCGCCCGAGGTTGTGCCAGACGTTCCGCACCAGACACGCTGATTTCGGACTCAGACCTGAACCCATCTCTCGGTGCGGGAATTGCGGAATGCGGAAAATCAGACTGTCTGGTTGTCGCTTTTCCACTCGGACAAATCCGACCGCCTGAAATATACTTGGACGCATCAAGAGTGCGTCATGCATTATGGGGTGAACAATGGCCAACGTACCCGTGCTCGCGGAAAGTCATTCACCGTCGGATGCTGCCAAGCCAGGGCGATATTCCGTTCTCGTCTTGCCAAGTCGCGTCGGGCGGACTGTTGTCTTCGCCTTTGTCATCGTCATTTCACTCCTCACTTTCCCCAGCAGTATTCCCTGGATGATCGCCTTCTGGCTGGTCTGG
>JAWODE010000001.1:0-7176 GCA_046483455.1 Candidatus Hydrogenedentota bacterium
GTGCTATCCTGGTCCATTGAACTCGGCCAAAAATTGAACCATTCCTCAGCTGATATAGGTCGTACTTTTTTAATCCACTGATAAAGACTGCTGCGGCGCTGGTTAAGCGAGGACAAGATATTAAAATCAAGTAATTGTGTTGTTATCAGTTTTTTACATAAGAAGCTTGGTTGCTTTATTTGTGGGAAAAAAGGAGGCGCCGAAGGCGCGCTAACATACCAGCCCAGCCTGAAGGGCTGGGTATATACGCATTCCTATACATCCCCCGGTCTGAAGGACCGGCACATCGCTTGACCTGTGGATGTTACTTGACCTGTGGATGTTACGGGCTTTCAGCCCGTTTTCTTGTAGTGATATCGTTTTCCTGGGCCTTCAGCCCAGGCTGGTATATTTCGCGCCGTTGGCGCTCCAGAGATGCGTGCAACCGTAGACCTCCGTGCAGTACCGTTTCCAACGGCACCGGCATCGGGGATGTTCCGTCGAGTTATCCGGCGATTTCAGGATTCCTGGTAAGTTGACTCCCGCGGTATGACTGGCTAAAGTACCCGATGAGCCTGTGATGGCGTTTGCCCGCGGTGGGGTTGGGCAGCGCCCACCACAGGGAATCCTGGTAGGGAGAAATCCAACCATGACTGCCATGTGCTTCCGCTATTCGTTTTTGCTCTTTACCAGCCTTGTTGCCGCAGCCGCCCTCATAGGCTGCCCGCCACCCCGTGATAACGGCAATGGCACCGGCGATTCGCCAGACGGTCCAGTTACGGTGCCCGATGTGGCTGGCCAGGCTCAGGCGACTGCGGAGAGTGCTATCATTGGCGCGGGGCTGATCGTAGGAAACATCACGGCGAGGCTACACTCAAGCATCCCGGAAGGCCATGTCATTAGCCAAGATCCGGCAGCAGGGACATCCGTTGCACCGGATACGGCGGTGGACTTCGAAGTGTCGCTGGGCGCCGAGCGGGTCGAGGTTCCCGACGTGTTGGAAATGACGCAGGCGGATGCCGCGCTGGCACTCGAGGCCGAGGGCTTGACCGTAGGCACAGTAACGGAGGAATACCACGCGACCGTGCCGGAAGGGAATGTTCGCGGTCAGATGCCGGCAGCAGGTACTTTTGTTGTACCGGGTAGCGCGATAAGCCTCGTGGTCTCGCTGGGCACCGGGGATTTTCTGCCGCCACTGCACGTTGGGATTTCTCTGGATAGCGAGAACGGCGTGTCTGGGCTGATTCCGCGAGAGGGCGGTTCGCTGGAGACCATCGGCGCCAACGGCGTCCATTACCAGCTCACCATACCCGAGCATGCGCTGGCGCATCCCACCGAAATCACCCTCACTCCCGTCGCGGATATCGACGATTTCCCGTTTAGCGGGGGCCTCAAGGCGGCGGCGCATCTCGAGCCTTCGGGGCTGGTGTTGTTCGCGCCTGCGGTGCTCGAAGCTACTCACGACGATCATCCCGAACCCGGGATGGCTGCGGGCTTCGCCTATCATGCCGGCGGCGAAGACTTTCATCTGCGGCCGGTCGAATATGACGGGGACACCGCACGATTTCACATTCTCCACTTCAGCGGCGCCGGCCATGGCTCCGGCACCCAACAGGAACGCCAGGAACAGGGCCGGCGCCTGCCCGCTTCGCAACAGCAGGCCACCGATCAGGCCACGGCCGAAGTCCTTGATGACTATACCGCGGACCAGCAGCGCGGCGAGGACCGCGAGCTGACCGACCAGGAGCGCGCCGCTTTCTTCGAATTGGTGCAAGCTCAGTATTACAATACCGTTTGGGTAAGAGCTACGGAGGCCCTAACTACCCCCCCGCTTCTCTACTGCGCATTGCAGGAATACAATCTCTGGAAAAGCACGGTGGATCATCATTGGGACAAGCTTTCCCCTTACTTCGAGGAGCTTACTGAGATGCGCCTCAACGTCGCGCAATTGCTTGGGCAGGGCTTCCACAACGCTATCGTGACGGCAGCCATGGACTGTAGCGCTGGGCTCGACCCCAGACACGCCGCTGACATGGTGGCATGGCATCAGGTTTTCATGTTTAGCGGTCTCGCCGTTGATGGCAGCGCTCACGTGGATTGGGGAATGGTTGAATCACTGATGAAGAACTGTCTGCGGTTTGAATTGCGGTTCGAGGCAACCGGTGATGCAGTGGGCCTGCCCCTCGAGGCGCGTGTAGCGACTACACAGCACATCCTCCTCGAGTTAATCGAGTACCCGGATATGTATCAGATATCGAAGGACTATGTCTTGCGAGGCTCAGGCGTACTCGAGTACGAAGAACTCAACATGGAATGCCTCGAAAGCTGGATACCCTTTCCTGGACAAATCGACGCCGTCGCATATCCACATCTTCCCGTGCGAGATTTTAGGCAGTGCCCGGCTGTGCCGGCCTGGGAGCCCCTGACATTTCGTGTGTTTATCATGCCGAGCGTTCCGCCTACGGCGGATGTGACCATCAGGTGCCCTGAAGATGAGGAGCCCACAAATCCGCCATCAGCCCCGTATTGGTATGGGCTTTGGACGCAACCCAACCAGAGCCGCCTCGATATGCTCCGCGGTTTCCTTTTTAATGAATATGAATGGAATGTGCAAACGGGATGTACTCCGATTGCCTGGCTGGACGCGGCGGACTCGGGGCCCGAAACCTACGCCGAAACACGTATGGAACTGCACCACATGCCGTTTTGACGGTGAGCGGCCCTCAAAACAGAGCGTAATTCCGGCAAAGGTCCCTGTTAGCGTGCAGGCGCCTGAGTTGGGGTTGTAAAACGATACCCACACAATGGGGTTGGGGAGGTTCCTCGTCATGAAAACGCTCGTTGTGCTTCGGGTCTATGCGATGTGTGCCGCCATTGTCTGCTTCTCCGCCGTTGGCCAGGAAGCGCTGGTCCAAATGACCGAGGCCGACCACCGTGATATGGCCCCCATGATTTCGCCGGGCGGCGATTCCTTGACATTCGCCAGCAACCGCACCGGCAACTTTGATTTGGGGGTGATGGGAGTAGACGGACGAAATCTAAGGCAGCTCACCACCGACCCCGCCGATGAAAAACAGCCGTGCTGGAGTTCCGATGGCGCCATCTACTACACCCGGCACATGAGTCCGACGGTGTCCAATATCTGGCGGGTAAGAGCTCCGGAGTAGTCCGGTTTTTCGCACATTTCCAATTTAGATACAGCATATGGGGGCTTTTGTTTCTTGACACACTAAAGGTTGTTGTCTAAACTAATAAATGGGGAGCCAGTGTCCCTTGCAGCAAATGAAACAGGATAAGTGTTCGTTGGGGATGAATCCGTGAAAAAATTACGCCTTCTCCTTGGGATTTTTGTGTGCCCACTCGTGTTTGTTCTTGGATGTACTACGACGGGAACAACGCCGCGAGATGAAGTTGAACAATTTGAGCCTGTCCCTCGCGGACGGGTGGGTAAACAAGAGTTGCCTTCCGTTCCCGCCAAGCGCGCGACGGATTTGTTGCGGGCCGCCGGCGAAGCTTTCCGCAAAGCGAATGACGCTCAGGAAAATGGCGACGAAAAAACCGCCTTGCGGCATTACGGCAAAATGCTTCAATTGCTTCAAGAAGCGGAACTCGACCCGGCAATCTTCTACAATCTCCGACCCGAATTCGAACGGATACTCGGGGAATCGATTGAACAAGCGGGGCTTCTCGACGAGCGCGGCCGTCTAAAGAAATTGACTCCCGAGGAAATGGCCGAGGCCGGCCTCGGGGGCGGCATCGAAATCCCCTTCCCGTTGCCGGAACGCGTTCTAGCCGAGATCGAAGAAATTCAGCAAATCTATTCCAGAAATTTCCAGAACGGCCTGAATCGCAGTGCGAAGTACCTCCCCCATCTGCGCCGCGAGTTGCGACTGGCGGGATTGCCCGAAGAACTAGTTTGGCTGGCAATGGTCGAGAGTCAGTTCCATCCGACGGTGGTCTCCCCCGCGGGAGCGGCCGGCATGTGGCAGTTCATGCGGGCCACGGGGCGGCATTACAACCTCCGCGTCGATTCCTACGTTGACGAGCGGTTCAATTGGCGTAAAGAAACGAATGCCGCGGTAGCATACCTGACGACGCTGCGCGATTTCTTCGAAGGCGATTGGCCCCTGGCCATCACGGCGTACAATATGGGCGAGCACGGCGTTGAACAGGTCATCGCCATGAATGGTGGTGAACGCGATCTCTGGAAACTGCTCGAAACCGCCCCCGGGTGCAACCGAATGGCGCGCGAGAGCCGTAAATTCTATGCCAAGTTTCTCGCAACCGTGATTGTCGGCCAGAACCCCGAAAAGTACGGCTTTACCGTCCCCGAAGGCAAACCTGAGGACGTCGACATGATTCCCATCGAGGGAAGTTACAGCCTTGCTTCCTTGGAAAAAGCCGCGGGGTGGCAAGAAGGCGTCCTGCGGGAACTGAACCGCGACTTGGTTCGCGGCATCACGCCGCCCACGGGCGAGCATCTCTTGGCCGTACCCAAACGTGAAACCAAAACCCTGCTCGCCGCGTTGAAAACCACGCCCAAAGTCCGGCCCAATGTACACCTCGTCCGGCGGGGCGAAACCCCTGGCGGCATTGCTAACCGCTATGGAGTGTCCGTGCGCGAACTGATGGCCGTCAACAAAATACGCTCGCCACGGCACCTCCAAATCGGCAAGGAATTGATCGTTCCAGGGACGGGTAGTGCGCCGGTATCAACCGCGGGGAGCGCGGGAACGCAGCGCACCTATGCCGCGCGGTCCTACCGGGTACGGAAAGGCGACACGCTCTCAGACATTGCAACCAAATACGGCGTTAAGATAAGCGATATCCAGGCATGGAACGGTATGGGCCGAAAGACCCGCATACAGGTTGGCACATCCCTCAAAATGGCCCCTCCCGGCGCGCAGGTTGCATCGGCCTCGGAAACAAGCCGGGAAAGCGGCAAGGTCCATGTCGTCAGGGCCGGGGAATTTCCCGCCAAGATTGCCAAACAGTATGGCGTAGGCCTCGAGGATTTTCTCCGATGGAACAGGCTGAGCAAGACCTCGATGATCCACGTGGGCGACAAGCTAGTGGTCCATGGCGGAAAGAAAGTCGCCGCCGCCGGGTCGGAAGCCACCGAGAAACTCGTCTATACCGTTCAAGCGGGTGATTCCGCCTCCGTCATTGCCGACAAACACGGCGTTGGCCTGAGCGATTTGTTAAAGTGGAACGGTCTTACGCGCAACTCGACCCTGCCAATCGGTAAGAAACTGGTCATTCACAAATCTGCTGCCGCTTCACAGGACACCGCAAAACAAGAGGTGCTCGTTCACAAGGTCCAGAAAGGACAGAATCCGACGACAATCGCCCGCCGTTATGGGGTCTCTGTAAATGACCTGCTGAAATGGAATGGCTGGGACCGCAACTGCATTCTCCGCGTGGGAGACGCTGTTACCATTCGCCGCAATTAATACACACGGTTGCACGAGCAGGTCTGCCTTCCGACGTACCTAGTTCTTCTTTGACACGCTTCAGCGCTCGGGGTATAGTGCCCTTTGAAATACCGGGCGGCACTTGTGCGCGAGAGCACACCGGTGATTCAACATTCCGAGGGAGGGTTCAGCCTATGGCAGAGCACATTATCGGAATTGGCGGTGAACGGAGCATTTCAGAGATAAGCACTCTGGCCGAACGTGAGCTCAGCCGGGCGGAGGGTCATCCCAAAAAAATCAAGATGCGGGCTGAGAATTATGAGGTTCTTGCCGAGCGCGCGGATTACGACGCCCCCTTCAAAGTATTTTCCCTGCGTGTGCGCCTCGATGAGACCACATTGAACAACCTGAAAGAATTAGTGTCTTCTTTGCCGGACCATTATGCCCTTGCGGAAGATGACGGATGGCATATTCTGCACTGGGAAATATCCCCTGACCAGGAGCCGGAAACCCAGGAAGCGGAATCCAAAAAGATTGCGGCCGCCGTCCAGTTGCCGGAGGTCTGGCGCGTTCAGGGAACGGATTTCCGCATCGAACACGTCAGCACCCAACTTCTCTTTCAGGCCATGGTGCAGTACAAAGCAAGCGATGTGCATATCTTTCCGGGCTCCCCCCCTGTATTCCGGGTCGACAACAAGACCCAGGAATCCAAGATCATGGGTCCCCTGTCGGCCCATCAGATACGCGGCGTCATTCGCGAAATTGCATCCGACAAATATTGGGAGGAGTTCGAGCGTGATTTCCAGACCAGTTTCAACTATCACCAGGTCGGTCTCGGATACGCCCGCGTTTCTGCGTTTGTGAAAAACGGGGCTCCCCACTGCACGTTTCGTTTTCTTCCGGAGAAAATCCCCTCATTCGAAGAACTCCATGTTCCAGCGGAAACCATGGTAGAGTTGGGGCGCTTGCATCACGGCCTGGTGCTTATCACCGGGATGACCGGAAGCGGCAAATCGACCACGATGGCGGCCCTTGTCGATTGGATCAATGCCAATAAGTCCGTACATATTCTCTCCATCGAGAACCCCGTCGAATATGTGCATTCAAACAAGAAGGCCATCGTGTCCCAGAGAAGCACGGGGGCCGACGTGAACAGTTTCTTCGAAGCTGTTACAGGCGCCTTGCGCCATGATCCGGACGTGATCGTTATCGGAGAAATGCGCGATCCCGATACCATTCGGGCGGCCATCAACGCGGCGGCCACGGGGCACCTCGTGATCAGCACCTTGCACTCGAATACCGCCTCGGAAGTCGTTAACCGCATTGTCAGTTTCTTCGACCCCGTAGAGCGCGATCTGGTCAAGCTGCAGTTGCGGGACTGCATCCGCTGCGTCATGTGCCAGCGTCTGGTCCCCCGCCTTGGAGGAGGCCGCATACCGACACTCGAATTCCTATTCAATGACATTAAACCCATCACCGATGCCATTATTGCTGGAAACACCGATGCCGTACGCATTGGAATGCAGCAAACAGTGTCCCATTCCTTCCTTTTTGAGGAATATTTGTTCAAACTTTACAAGAAGAAGCTCATAAGTCTCGACGATGCCCGTACATTTGCCACCGATGTGAGTGTTCTTGATCAAATGCTTATGGGAACCTACTCCGTTCCGAGGCTCGATTCGATCAAAGCCGCCCATTGAGTTCTGGCATAGCATGCGGCGCAATCGTCTCTTCAAAGGGATCCCGCTCGGGGGGCTGAATGTTGAGAGCAAAATAGTTGGGC